>CAZPJX010000006.1:39550-43473 GCA_964586985.1 uncultured Gemmatimonas sp.
GCGCCCGTCTGCGACCAGTCGCGCGGTTGGCAGCGAGGGGCTGGTAACGGGGGGGCGGGGTGTGGTCGCGTGACGGATGGCCGCGCGGATCGGAAGGCGGATATCGCGTACGCGGACACTGTGTAGGCGGGCTTCGAGCGTGGCGGACCAGGGGACCACCACGGCGAACTGACGCTCATCGCGGCCTCGCGCGTGATCCACGGATGTCGCCTCGATGGGAAGTTGGAGCAGTGCGCTCCCAGTGCTGTCGAGCAGATCCAGTGCATGTGTGGGCGCACTGGCGGCGGGTGTGATCGGGGCGGTGACCCGGAAGGCGGGCTCGAGTCTGATGATTCCATCCGTGACGCGACCCCAGACGAGGAGGCCGTCGGTGGGACCCGCCGGCGCGCTGGAGCGAGCAGCGGTGATGGTGTTTGCTTGATTCCGATACTGCAGCACCGCGGACCAGTTGTAGTCACTGACCCAGGTGTTCTCGCAGTAGCTCATCAGGTCCGTGGCGGTCGGGGCGACGAGCGTGTTGGAGAGACTGTTCCAGCCCCAGTTGCCGATGATGCCGTTTGGATAGGGGTAGGCGGGATCACCGGCCACGCTGCAGGGTGCGTGCTGTCGTGAGAAGTTGTGCCCCCACTCGTGTGCCGCAACTTCGTCCCCGCTGGGGAGGTGGTCCCAGCCCACAGCGGCGCGTCCTGGTACGTAGCCGAGTCCGGCGATGCCACTGGTGTAGGTGACCTTGAGGACGCCGTAGTAGTGCATGGAGGCCGGAGCTCCGTCCGCAATGCGGAGCGCGTGGAGCTCGCTGAGCACGGTGAGCCAGGCATCGTTGGCGTCGTTGGCCTGCAGTGTGGTCTGGCTGGATGTGAAGGGCAGCCGCACATCGGAGACAATGTCCTTGAGCGGCCAGAGTTGTCGCGCCGTGCTGAGAAACTGCGCGCTGTTGGCGGCGGAGACATTCCCGGTGAGCGTACCCGTCACGATCGGTACGAAGCGCACGTTGAATGCCGGCACGGTGAAAATCGACACCGCCTGCGGTGTACCGCCGAGCGGCCAGACATTGTCCGCGCGATCGGCATCAGTGGATGCGCTGGCGGAGTCGAGGTCCACGAGCACGCGGAGTGAGGGCCGTATGACTGCGCCCGGTATGCGCAGGTTCCATGTCGAGGAGAGCGTGCCTTCGGCGATGGAGCTGCGTACGCTGGACTCAGGTGCCGAGATGGTAGTGGTCTGTAGCAGGGCTGCGCCGTCGTAGAGACGCACCCGGATATCGGGACGAGCCGTATTCGCGGTGTTCGCGGTCACGAAGACCCGCAGCAGAGCATCCCGACCGGCGACGAGCGGAACTGAACCATCGGGACGCTGAACGGCCTGGGTGAGGTACACGCCCGCAATGCGGAGATTGAGACCGCCCCCACCTCCACCTCCACCCCCACCTCCACCTCCACCCCCGCCACCACCGCCACCCCCACCTCCACCATTGATGGCGTAGGTGACCGTCGCTGGTGCGGCCACAGGTGACGTGGTCACGGTAACCACCTGCGATGCGGGCGATGCCGTGTAGGTGGTCTGACCCACGGTGACGGATGTCGCGGAGACCGAATAGCTGCCAGCTGCCAGCCCCGTGAATGTTGAAGTACCGGTGGTGATGCGTGAGAAGCCCGCCGGCCCATTGATGGTGATGGCACCCGCGACACCTGGTGGGAGGCCCACGACTGCCAGCGCGAGCGCACCGGTGTTGATGGAGTAGTGCACGCCGTATGAGAGCGTCTCACCGGCCCGCGCGATCGAATCCCGCGACGCTGGGCTTGGTACAAAGACGCCGAGTGCTGTGCTCACGGGGCTGGCGGTCAGCCGCCAACGCCCTGGCGTGACCGGTGAGAGTTGCTGAGAAGCGATGATGGAATAGTGCTCGCCAGATGGTCCGGTCAACGAGATTGCCGCGTTGTAGCCAGCCGGCAGGCCAGTCACCGGGATATCGATGATGGCTGGCAGCGAGACGTAGCGCAGCGAAACGTCGACCGGTGTACGCTCGGCCGCGATGTCCACCGTCCTGTCGCCGGGAACGACACCGAACGATTCGCCGCCCACCTGGACCGTGCGAGCCGAGAGGGTATAGCGGCCGGGCAGCAAACCGGAAACGGTGCCCGAGCCGTGCAGCGTGCGCTGGAAGTTGTTCGGCCCTGCGAGCTGCACATCGCCGAGCGTGCCATCCGGGAGGCCTCGCAGAGTCAAGGACAGGGATCCTGACGCGAGCGCATAGATGATGGTGACGGGTGTTGACGCACCCGAGCTGACCGTGACCTGGTGGGACGCGAGGGTTGGGGCATACCGATCGCCCTCGGCGGTTACGGATGCGGTCGTCAGGGTGTAGGTACCCGGCGGCAGGGAGTCAGCGAAGACGGTGCTGGCGCTTGCAACGGTGAGCGCGCGTGCAATGCCATTTCCCGAGAGCGTGACGATGCTCTGCGCCGACGCGGGGAGCCCTTGTGTAGTGAGTGCCAGGGCACCGACCTGGGCGACGTAGGTAATGGTTGCCGGTGCCGCCGTGAGTGATGCGACCACATCGACGGCGATCGTGTCTACTGCTGCACGGTAGCTGATGGACTGCTGCGCCACGGTGCGGCCGACGAGGCGATAGCGTCCGGGTTCGAGTCCGGTGAGCGTGGTCGTCCGCTCGAGGGACTGCGTGCGCTGGTCGGGCGAGATGACAAGCACATCGCCTGCAAGAGTGGCCGGGAGACCGGTGACGACAACAGCGAGCGAACCGGTGGCGATGCCATAGCGTACCTGGACACGTGCCGTGTCGCCGAACGCGACGACCGTGTCGAGTGACATGCGCGACGGTGCGTAGCGCGTGCCATCGACGAGCACCGTGTCGGCTGCAATGCGCCACGTGTCGGGTGTGTACTTCCCCGTAGCGAGCTGCGGTGCGGTATGCAGTGATGATTGGCTGACGAGCGACGGTACGCCATTCGGCGGAGTGACGGTGACGGACGCATTCGTGGACGCGGGCAACCCGCTGATCTCGAGGGCCAGCGTGGACGGCATGGCGCGGTAGTACAGAAC
The DNA here is from genome assembly GCA_964586985.1 of uncultured Gemmatimonas sp. Classification (GTDB taxonomy): domain Bacteria; phylum Gemmatimonadota; class Gemmatimonadetes; order Gemmatimonadales; family Gemmatimonadaceae; genus Gemmatimonas. The sequence goes on from CAZPJX010000006.1 coordinate 42,611, forward strand.
AGCCTGGGACGGCGGACCACCCGCCGGCACATCTACCTCCAGGGCCGATGGAGCACCCGTGAAGGTGCCTGTGACGCCGCGCGTGTTGCGGACCGCAACGCTGTAGCGTCCCGACGGGATGTCGGTCCAGGTGACTGGCCCAGTGGTGGTACGGGAGAACGTCGATCCAGGTATCGGCCCGACCACGGTGGCCTGGAGTTGGACACCGTCAGGCAAACCGGACGCGGAGATGGCGAGAATGCCCGACGGCACCGGCGATGGTGCCACTGGCGCGGTCGGAGAGGGCGGTGTGTTGGGCGACTGGGAACCTCCTCCATCGCCGCCGCTGCATGCTGCCAGCAACAGTCCGACACTCAGGACGAGGAGCGTACGAAACGGGAATGGATCCGACGCAGGATGCGTGGACGACGCTGAGAGCGCGACAGGCGGCATGGCAACGGGTTGTGGTCTGTCGAATGACGACCATGATGCGTTGCCGGCCACACCCTATGATGGATGGGATCGCCTCAGCGTGATGGCGATTGAGGTCCCGTGCGCACGCGTGGCGATCGGAGCCCATCGGACCAGATCACTCGGGTGTGTGCGGAGTCCGGTGGCGTGACGTTCGTGCCACGAATGAAACCCCTGATGCGACCGGTCCGTGTATCCTGCAGCAATCCCATAATGGCGCTCGCATGACGCACGCCCGTTGCGGCCACGATCGGTGAGCGCACATCTCGCACCCGTATACTGGTCAGTGCGGTGTCAAACTCCGTGGCCCAGGGAAGGACGGCGGCGAACTGTCCATCGCTGGCGCCTGCATGATCGACCGGTTCCATGGCGATGGGATGCTGTGCGAGCAACTGTCCTCTTGCGTTGAACAG
>CAZPJX010000007.1:0-3272 GCA_964586985.1 uncultured Gemmatimonas sp.
CGTCGGTAGAGATTTTGGTACCTCCCTCGAAGTGCTGAGCGGCATTGATGCGGGCGACCAGGTGGTCGTGAATCCCATCGAATCCCTGGCCAGCGGTCAGCTGGTCAAGCCAATTGTTCGTGGGGGCAGCAAGTAGCGCAGCACGCGTGCGGGAGCCCGAACAGCTTGGTATCGTTCGTGCTTCTGTCCACGTGTTGCCCGGTCTGCGGGCCCCCTCTGCCGCCCGCCGGTGACTGCTCGGTCGAATATCCACGAACTCACGTTTCCAGAGCTGCGTCGCCGGCACGAAGCGCTGCTCTTCGACGCCTTTGGCGTACTGGTCAATGCCGCGGGGGCTCTCCCCGGCGCTGACGTCGCGATTGCCAGCATGCGCCGGGATGGCCAGCCGTTTCTCGTCGTCACGAACGACGCATCCCGGTCACCACGTCGAGCCGCCGCACGAATGGCACGGCTCGGAATTCCGGTGGAACCGGAACACATTCTGTCGTCGGGCATGATGGTCGGGCCGGCCCTGCTCTCCTATGGGCTCGCCAGTGGCCGAGTGGTGGTGCTCGGCACCGAGGACTCGGCGCAGTACGTGCGAGACATCGGGGCCACCGTCGTCGATCCCTCGCCCGACGATCCCGCCGACGCCGTGGTCGTCGCCGATGAAGGCAAGGTCGATCTGATCGACTCCCTCGACGCAATCCTCTCCATGATCCTCGAGGCCCATCACCTGGGCCGTCCTCCCCGTCTCATCCTCGCGAACCCGGACCTCGTCTATCCAGCCGGTATCCGTCGGTTCGCCTTCACTGCGGGCTCCTTCGCCCACCTGCTGGAGAAGGCGCTGCAGCTCCTGCTTCACGACGAGGCACCCCGCTTCGAAGTCCTCGGCAAACCATCGCCCGTGCACTTCAACGCCGCCATTCAGCAGATCGGCACGAGGGATCTCGTCATGCTGGGCGACACGCTGCATACCGATATCGCCGGCGCCCAGACCGTCGGGATTGCGTCCGCCATCGTCCTGACCGGCGTCACCACGCGCGCTGCGGCGATTGCCGCCCACGATACCGTCCCGACGTATCTCCTCGAAGGCCTGGCCTAGTCCCAGCGCGGGGAGTTACCAAAGGTTGCATTTATCTTAGTACTAAGTTACATTCAGGAGTAACTCAACTCGGAGCATCAAAATGTCTATTCGTCCAGTCAAACGCATCATCTCGGCCCAGCCCACCATGGAAGGCGCGGGCGTCCATCTGCATCGGGCATTCGGTTTCGGGAACACCGGTGAGACCGACCCCTTCCTGCTGTTTGATGACTTCCGGAATGATGTGCCGGCGCAGTATCAGGCGGGCTTCCCCTGGCACCCGCACCGCGGCATCGAAACCATCACCTATGTGCTGGCCGGCCAGGTCGAGCACGCTGACTCACTGGGCAATCGCGGCATGCTGGGCGCCGGTGACGTACAGTGGATGACCGCGGGCAGTGGCATTGTCCACCATGAGATGCCCCTGGGTGACCCTCAGGGTCGCATGCATGGATTCCAGCTCTGGGCCAATCTGCCCTCGTCGTTGAAAATGACGACGCCTCGATACCAGGACGTGAAATCCCGCGATATCGTCGACATCACCGACGATGACGGAACCATCGTACGCGTCATCTCTGGCGAGTTCTGGGGCAAGCGGGGGCCGGTGGACGGGATCGCTGCCGATCCGTGTTATCTCGATGTCTTCGTGCCGGCGGGAGTCCGCAAGGCCCTCCCGATCGATGCTTATCGCAACACCTTTGCGTACATCTTCGAAGGGAGCGCATCCTTCCGGAATGCCTCGGAGAACCTGGGTGTACTCACCGAGCGCACGGCCGGAAATGATGACGACCTTGTGCGGGATTTCTCCGGAAATCGTTCACTTGTCCTCTTCGACACCGGTGACGAGGTCGTCGTGCGGGCCGGCGAAGCCGGTGTCCGCTTTCTCCTTGTCAGTGGTGCGCCCATCAAGGAACCGGTCGCGTGGCATGGCCCCATCGTGATGAACACGCGCACGGAACTGGAAACGGCGATGCGGGAGCTCCGCGAAGGGACCTTCATCAAGGCGTGATGTGACGCCGGTGGCATCGGCAGCACCACTCCCATCGACCTCCGGGGTGAGGCAGGGCGCGCTGATCCGTTACAATTCGGTGCCCGTCGTTGGGCCTCGGAACAGTCCTGTATCAAAGCCTGGGCGTATTCGCCTGGCCTCACTTTCATGATTCTCTGATGATCCACAACCGTTTCGTTGCCGCCACGGCGGCGGTGCTGCTGATGTCCGGAGCGCTCGGTGCGCAGAGTGCTCCTCCCAAGAAAAACCTTGAGATCTCCGGTACTGCCGGTTTCACGCAAACCAGTGGAAACGCCAATGCCACCACGACCACCATTGGCAATAAGCTCAAGTATACGGTAAACGGATGGGTCCTCGGTGAAGATCTTGCGTTTTTCTATGGCGAAGCCGACAGCAAGGTGAACGCCAACTTCTGGAACGGCGGTCTCCGTGCCGAGCGGACCATCATCGAACGCTTGGCCGTATATGCGGTCACACGATTTGACCGAAACGTGCTGCAGGGCATCTCGAGCCGATTCGAGGAAGGCTTTGGCCTTGACTGGAAAGCCATCGTGTCCAAGAGCAATCTGTTGTCGATGCAGGCCGGTGGTTCGTTGTTCCAGCAGCAGCTCACGCCCGGCTCCACGGTGGCAATGAAACGGCAGTTCCCCGCGGCCCGCCTTGGGCTCGACTACAAGCACCTGTTCACCACGCAGGCCTATTTTCAGCAGACAGGTGAATTCCTGCCAAATCTCTCGGACCGCGAGGCGTACCTGCTCAACACCGAGAGTGCGCTGGTCGCTCCCCTGTCACGCCAACTGGCCCTCAAGCTGTCGTATCTGGTGCGTTACAACAACGCACCGCCGACCCGTGGGGGTGTCCAGCTCAAGACGACTGATACATTCTTTTCCAGCGGCATCACCGTCTCGTTCTGAACCAACGGCGCTGGCCCTGAGCACTCCGACGCCGGTGACACGAAGCTCATGTCACCGGCGTCGGAGTTTTTGCACCATCAACGAGAGCGCCACGAGCATGCCGCCGGCCACGACTCCAAGCCCGGCATCCAGCATAATCCGGCTCACCAGGGCGAACGACCCGGTGACCTGAGCCCACTGGCCCAGTACGACATCGATACGGTGCACACCATGGGCAATGATTCCTCCGCCCACCGTGAACATCGCAGCCGTGCCAATAATCGAGAGACTCTTCATGAGCCACGGT
>CAZPJX010000007.1:3282-41925 GCA_964586985.1 uncultured Gemmatimonas sp.
GGTGCGGCTCTGAGGATCATCCCACCGAGAGCGTGTCCCTGCTGATGCAGGGCGAGCCCCAGGTCATCGAGCTTCACGATGCCGGCAACGAGTCCGTACACGAACACGGTGGCGGCCACACTGACAAGGCTCAATGCACCGATCTGCACGGCGATCGGAGCGCTACTCATCGTGCCCAGCGCAATCACAATGATTTCAGCCGACAGGACGAAATCGGTACGAATCGCCCCGCGGATCTTGCCCTGTTCGATCGCCAGACGCTCGTCATCGCTCATTTCGGGCTGTGCCACCACAGAATGAAGACTTGAGGTCGCATCAGCTGTCGCTGGCACGCCCGGGTGCAGCGCCTTGTGCAGGACCTTCTCCACTCCTTCATAGCAGAGAAACAGGCCGCCAATCAGCATCAACGGCATCACGGCCCAGGGGGCAAAGGCACTGATGACCAGGGCGACTGGTACAAGAATGACTTTGTTCACCAGCGAACCCTTGGCCACTGCCCAGACCACGGGCAACTCCCGGTCAACGTGGACGCCTGACGCCTGCTCGGCATTGAGGGCGAGATCATCACCCATGACCCCGGACGTCTTCTTGGCAGCCACTTTGGCGAGCAACGCAACATCGTCGAGCATCGACGTGATGTCGTCGAGGAGAATCAGCAGGCTTGATGCCATGAACGGGAGGAAAGGGAGACGGGTGACTGAAACGGCCGGGCGACTACTGGCGTGACGCCAGCAGTTTCTCGATGAACTGATTGAGACTGCCGTTGCTGTCCATCCAACGCACAACGATCACCAGATCGTTCACCGGATCGACATAGATGTAGTTATTGCCGGCACCAACGTGGACAAACGCCTCGGGAGGCGCCGCGGCGAGGTAGGAGCGATCGGGGTTCACGAACCAGTTCATGAAACCATAGGTCTTCTGCGCCGGAGTCGGCGTGAGTGCCTCTGTGACCCAGGCATCGCTGAGCAACTGTTGATCGCCCCAGCGACCACGCCGCAGTGTCAGCAGACCGAATCGGGCCATATCCCACGCATTGATGATGAGGCCACCGCCCCAATGACCACCGCCGCTCACGCTCTGCATTTCCTGGCCATCCAGGACGATCCAGGAATTGTCATAACCGTACCAGCGCCAGGTATCCGAGGCGCCAATCGGATCCATGATGCGCTGCTTGAGCACCTCGGGAAGCGGGCGACGCCATACCTGCAGCGCCGCCAGCGCAAGGACATTCACGCGCGTGTCGTTGTATTCGTAGGTGCTACCAGGTTCTGCACGCGAACGCGTTGTCCAGGTGGCGGCGTTCTGTGCCGGGCGATCCGCCCATTCAGGCTTCCCCCACAACGTGCCTTCCCAATCGCTAACCTGCCGAAGGAGATGATTCCAGGTGATCCGGCGGTTGTGCGGGGAATCGAAGGGCGTGAGCAGGCGATCTGTCCCTGGCCAATCGCGGGCGTAGCCTATTCCATTGGCTCGAGCCCGCACGATCGGGGGCACATACTTCGCGACCGTATCGTGTACGCTGCGGATCTTGCCGGCATCGACCGCAAGCCCCACGACCGTGCTGAGGAAGCTCTTCGTGACACTGTTCGTGATTTCGGGCGCCTCGGGATTCCCCCAGCTTGCGATCAGGTACCCGTTCTTCACCACGAGTCCCGTCGCACCGCCCCGTGGCGGGAGCGGGCCGATGGGATCACCCAGCGGCTCGCGTCCGAAGGTTGCGAAATGATTGAGTTCGAGATCGCGAGGCGTCCGGCTCTCCTTGCTGATGGCGAAGGCGATCGCCTCCGCGAGTCGTGCCGAATCGAGACCCACGGCGGACGGAGAACGACGTTCCCACTCGCCGGCTGGCGGCACGTATGGAGACGCTCCACCTCTCACGGGTCGCTGGCCCCCCGCCCGCTGTGCGGATGCTGGAAGGGAGGCAGCACAGGCAAGGACAAACCACGCGGGCAGAACGCGTATCGCAAGGACCCTGGCTGGGCGCATGGGCGTCATGGTGAAAGAATGGGAGGGAGCGAGGAGATGTGCGTGAAGAGACTAGTACTGTTCAGCCGGAGGCTGCTCGGTGGCATCGGATTCCACTGCCGTGACGTGCCGGACGTCAGGAAGCCACGCCGCCAGGAGACCGATCGCTGGCAGGAATGCGCAGATGCGATAGACGGCCTCGATGTTGTACTGATCGGCCACCCGGCCAAGCACGGCCGCTCCCACCCCGGCCATGCCAAATGAAAATCCGAAGAAGAGCCCTGATATCATGCCGACCTTCCCTGGCACCAGGTCCTGCGCGAAGACCACGATGGCCGGAAATGCCGATGCCAGCATCAGGCCGATGATCACGCTGAATATCCCCGTCCAGAACAGATTCACATGCGGGAGCAGCAGACTGAAAGGCAAGACCCCGAGAATCGACATCCAGATCACGTACTTTCGCCCGATGCGATCCCCCAGTGGGCCACCTGCAACCGTGCCAACGGCCACGGCAGCGAGAAACACGAAGAGGTGGAGCTGCGCCCTCTCGACCGAGAGGCCGAAGCGATGCATCAGGTAGAAGATGAAATAGCTCGTCAGACTCGCCATATACACGTACTTCGAGAAGACCAGCGTCAGGAGAATACCGATCCCCCGACGAACCGTGCGCCTGGGCAGGACCAGCAGGGTAGCCTGCTTCCGGCCTGCTTCAAGGCGCGCAAGCCCATGCTGCCGGTACCAGATGCTCACTCGCCAGAGAATGGAGAAGGAGAGCAGCGCCAACAGCGCGAAGAACACGAGGCTGCTCTGTCCCCATCGCACCACCACGAGTGCTGCGGCCAGCGGGCCGAGCGCACTTCCCGCATTGCCACCGAGCTGGAACAGGGACTGCGCCATCCCGTTGCGCCCACCCGCCGCCATGCGCGCGACACGGGAGGATTCGGGATGAAAGACCGAAGAGCCCATGCCCAGCAGGGAAGCCCCAAGCAGGACCACGCCGTAGCGATGGGCTACTGACAGCACCACCAGTCCGGCGAGCGTGAAGATCGTTCCACCGGGCAACGCCTGAGGTGTAGGGCGACGATCGGCGACGAGGCCTACGACTGGTTGCAGAAATGACGCCGTGAGTTGATAGGTGAGGGTGATCATGCCCACCTGCGTGAAGCTCAACCCGAGCTCGCCCTTGATGGTCGGATAGATCGCCGACATCAGGGCCTGCATCATGTCATTGAGGAGATGGCAGCCACTGATAGCCAGAAGAATCCCGAACGCCGGGCCGCTCACCGCCGGGCGTTTCACCTCCATTCGATCACGTATTTCCACGCACGCCTGCCAGGCTTGGCAACGCCGGAGCGAGAATCACTGGTCTCGGCGTTGGCGCAACCGCTCGTGGATCGCAACGGCAACACTGGTGGACAGGTTGAGCGAACGGACGTAGGGCGAAGCAATTGGTATCGACAGGAAGCGCTCCGGCCACCGCTCGTGCAGCGCCTTGGGCAGCCCACCGGTCTCCCGACCGAAAATGAGCACCACATGTTCCGGAGCGCCGAGCGGCGCGTCCCAGAATTCCCTTGTGGCCTTGGTGGAAAAGAAGAACGTCTCGCCCAGCGTGGGCAGATTCGATTCAAACGTCTCCCAGTCCGGCCAGACGCGCAGGTCCACATGTTCCCAATAGTCGAGTCCCGCGCGACGAACCTCCCGCTCATCGAGAGAAAATCCAAGCGGTTCGATGAGGTGCAAGGTCGCGCCGGTCGCGAGGCAAGTTCGACCAGCATTGCCGGTATTCCAGTGAATTTCCGGATGCACGAGAACAACGTGTACGCTCATGAACGACTCACAAACTGCTCAGAAACGACTCATCACAGGCACATTCCCGGACGGGCAGCTGACAGCGAACGGTAGACATGTTCCAATCATAACGCCCCCTCTCAGGCCAAGGCGTCAACGCACACCCGTCGAATGCCGTAGATTTCTCACCCGCTCCCGATATTCCCTCCCCGCCTCCCCACCCATAGTCCTCATGCGCCACGCCCTTGCGTGCACCGCCGGCGTCTTCGCCGTGCTTGCACTGCCGTCTGCCGCCTCCTCGCAGGCCTCCGACCGACTGAACCAGGTCATCGCCGTTCAGGAGAAGGGACTGCCCGTTTTCGGCCTCGCCCATCCGGCGATCGTGCGTCGTGGGCCCGGAGGGCCAGGTGGCCGGGGTGGCCCGCCGGGTGGCGCGCCTGGTGGAGCACCCGCAGGAGCGCCGAGTGCAGCGCCTGCGGCTCCCCTGCCGCCGATCGTCCTGAGTGATGTGGCGAAGGAGACTGTCGGGTACAAGCGTGCCGACTTCCTCTTCACCTCGGCTGCCACGCCAACCTTCTATCAGTACCTCGATGAGCTCCGGAAGGCAGGCGGGTCCGTCCGGACACATCCATTCTCCTCGAAGATCGGTATCTGGCACGAAGACCCCGCCAAGGGTCAGGATGCCATCATCCGTCAGCTCAACGCGGGCCTCGTGAACATCTCCGCCGAGGAAGTGGCCTCGGCACAGGAAGTCCGCGATGTCCTGAAGGCCATGCGCTTCGCGTCGGCGGGTGGCACGCGTCCCGATACGGGTCTCGCCGCCGCTGCCGCATACTGGGGACTCAGCGTCGATCAGTACAAGCAGAGAGCCGATGTCTGGCCGCTCAACAAGCGCGGCGAACTCTTCCTCACGGTGATCATCGAGAGCAAGGAAGGGGTGGCGCGTGCACGCGAGATCGTCAGCGTGCCCGGCGTGGGGCAGGTCTTCGTCGGGTATGGCACGCTTGGCGGTGTCTATCGGGACGAGCCCGGCGGACGCGAGAAGGCCGCGCAGCAGATTCTCGCCGCCTGCAAGGAATACAAGGTGCCCTGCGGGTTCCCGGTGAATAATCCGGCCGAGATGGAGCAGCGAATGAATGAAGGCTGGAGGGCCTTCATCATCCAGCGCCCCGACGAAAATGGTCTTGGCGCCGTGGAAACCGGACGCCGGATGTCCGGGCGCTGAGGAGACAGGAGACGCTCCCCACGCTTTCACCGCTGGAGCACGAGCGCTATCAGCGTCAGCTCGTGCTCCCGTCGTTTGGCGTCGCGGGTCAGCAGCGCCTCAAGGCCTCCCGCGTGCTCATCGTGGGAGTGGGCGGACTCGGTTCACCGGCCGCTCTCCATCTCGCTGCGGCAGGGGTCGGCACCATTGGATTGGTGGACCACGATGTCGTGGAGATCACGAATCTCCATCGGCAACTGCTGCACGGCACGTCCGATATCGGTCGCGACAAGCTCGCCTCTGCGCGGGATCGGCTTGTGCACACCAATCCGTTGGTCAATGTGGTGACGCACCACGGCTGGCTCACGTCCGCCAATGCCCTCGAGATCATTGCGAACTACGACCTCGTCATCGACGGGACCGACACCTTCGCGACACGCTATCTCGTGAATGATGCCTGCGTGCTGCTGGGCAAGCCCAATGTGTACGGATCAGTCTTCCGCTTCGACGGACAGGCCTCGGTCTTTGCCATGCCCGAGGGGCCGTGCTACCGCTGCCTCCATCCTGAGCCACCGCCACCCGCGATGGTGCCGAACTGCGCCGAGGGTGGCGTTCTGGGGGTTCTGCCCGGTCTCGTTGGTACCATCCAGGCGACCGAGGCCATCAAGGTGCTGCTCGACCTTGGCAGGTCGCTGGCAGGTCGTCTTCTCCTGATCGATGCGCTCAGCATGCAGTTCCACACCATGGCAATCGCTCGCAATCCCGACTGTCCGGCCTGTGGAACCAGAACGCTCACGGCCCTGATGGACTACGAGCAGTTCTGCGGGGCCCCAGCGCGTCCTGTTGTCCCGCAGGAACCGCTGCGGGAGATCTCGCCCGCGACGTTAGGTGAGTGGTTGGCACAGCAGCTCCCGCTGGTGCTCATCGATGTGCGGGAACCAGCAGAGACGGCAGGAGGCGCATTGGCGGGAGCCCGGCTCATCCCACAGCAGGAGCTCGGAGCGGCCATCTCGACCATTCCGCAGGACTGTCCAGTGGTCTTGGTATGTGCGAGCGGTGTGCGCAGTGCCCAGGCCGCACGCCAACTCGAAGATGCCGGGTTTCCCCAGGTGTACTCCCTGGCGGGTGGTATGCGACGATGGTGGGAATCGAGCACGGTGGATGGTGGAACACCCGAGTTCCCCGGATTGGCGGACTGACCTGATCCACCGTAGGTTGGGGCATGGCTCTATTCGGAATTGATCGCCCGCTGTCGGCGGGCAACCTGTTGCGCATCGTCGGTCTGTCTCCCGGCCGCCCTGTCTACCTCGCAACAGCGCTGGACAATAGCACGATCGTGCTCAAGAATGAGCTGCAGATCCACGCAAACGATCCGCAGAACCTGAAGATGGCGCTGAAGACCGCGAAGACGGTCAGCCCTGGCGCCGCAGGCAAGCTGCTCACGGCCGACGAAGTACAGGTCATCCAGGAGTACTTCGACCAGAAGGTCTACATCGCCGATGTCGTCATGCAGCCCTTATCGGCCGACATGCAGGACCTCGGCCATACCCTTGCTGCTCACGGCATGTGGTACAAGATGGCCAAGGCCGAAGGCATCGTCAGTATCGAGGATGCGCAGCAGCGAGCCCTCGCCGGTGACAAGACGGATGTCCGCGCCATCGCCGACGCGTTGGGAGCTGCCGACGGACTGGAATCGATGGGGCGTATCATTGCCGCCGACCTCTGGAACGGGAACAGCGATCGGTTCTCACCAAGTGGGGGCGCTGGCGGCTATCGCGTGCTCGTCAATGCCGGCAATGTATTGCTCGCGTTCCACGGCAATCAGAACACGCTCAAGCCCATTGGGCTCGACGCCTATGAAGCGATGGGCATGTTCCGCAACTATCAGCAAACCATTCCCAATCTTGAAGGCATCGACCAATGGAGCGGTCGGTTGCTCGCCAACACCCCGGCGAGCAACGTGGCACTCAAGACGTTCTGTGACAGTGCGATCGCGGATATCGAGGATGTCCTTGGTCCGCGCAATCGCAAGTTTCGGTTTGCCAAGACTCGTCGCCTGCCCTCCAATGCCGCGAATCGCCTGCAGCACGGCGTATTGGCCGGCGCACTGCCTATCAAGGCGAAAATGCGTATGCTGGCCGGCCGACCCAATCCGTCACCAGGCCTTATCAGTCGTCTGCAGACCCTGGGGTGGTGGCCCTGAGCGGGCCCCTCGATCAGTTTGCGGGTACCATGTCCACGTTTCCTCCCTGCCCCCTCTGCAAGTCGGTCTACACCTACGAATCCGGCACCCTGTACATCTGCCCGGAATGTGCTCACGAATGGACTCCCTCCGTGAAAACAGAGTCCGCGGTGGACGGGCTACGAGTCATCCGTGATGCCGTTGGGAACGTCCTGCAGGATGGCGACACCGTCACGTTGATCAAGGATCTCAAGATCCGTGGATCGTCCTCAGTGGTGAAGGTCGGCACCAAGGTCAAGAACATTCGCCTCGTCGAAGGCGATCACGACATTGATTGCAGGATCGATGGGATTGGCGCGATGGGCCTCAAATCAGAGTTCGTCCGCAAGGTCTGAGGAAAATCCGGCGGATCGGGCCTGCCCGCCCGTCTCGCCCAACAAATGCCGCACCGCGTTCGGGTCAAGACTTTGACGGCGGGCGCCTGCCGAAATGCTCGGTGGCACAGCTCTCGCACATGCCGTGCGTCACGTTGACCTGGTGCGCCGAGAGGTACTCCTCGATACGCCGCCAGTAGCCATCATCGTCACGCACGTTCTTGCACCAGGCGCAGAGTGGCAGCATGGATGAGAGTGCCTGCACATTGTCGTGAGCCAGGCGCAATTCAGTCGTGCTCTGGCGGAGATACGCCACCAGGACACCAACGAACAAGGCCACCATGAAGAGGCTCACTTCGACATCGCCCAGCATCTGCACCGCAGCATACTGACCCGCATTGGCATTCGTCACCGCATGTGTAGCGAGCAGCGATCGGCTGGTGTGAAAGAGTCCCTGCGCCCCTAACACCAGGGCCGGCAGCCGCATCAGCTCGCGCAACGACGTGCCCGAGTTCCAGAGCACCAGTGCCGCGGTCACCGACAACGCACCCCAGACGAGACTGTTGGCGGCGGCGCGCCATTCCAGCCACGCGGGCATCCACCGGAATGCCAGCAGTACCAGCAGGTGCAGGAGGACGACACCCGCGATCCACCGCGTTCGCAAGGTTCGCTCGGCGCTGCGTTGCGCGGCCAGGACGAGAAGGGCATGGCCGGCCGTGACCGTGATGGTAGGCAGTACGCGCGGTACCGCATCGGGAGGCAGCATCGAGCGGGCCACGAACAACAGGTCGGCCCCCGTCAGTGTCCAGACCGCCAGGATCCACAGATGCAGCGACTGCCCCGAGGACTCCAGACGCCAAAACTGACTCATCACACCGGCCAGGATGACGCCGATGAGCAGGTTGATCAGATAGACGACGGTTTCCTGTGACATCGCAGGTCGGGTTCGACATCCGGCCTGCGTGGGCGGCCGTTCGGTCCATCGGGGAACCCTAATCTACCGCATCAGGCCGCTTCCTCTCAAACCGGACCTGCGCATCGGTTTCCCCACCGTGCGACGGCTCATACATTCCGTCGTTATATGGGTACCCATACATCTTCCCGATCAGACGGCGCCCGCGCCCTGGACGCCCTTCGGCATCTGGTGCGAGCGCTCGCCGGTTCGTCACGGACCGTCGAGGCAGGCACCGGGATCTCGGGCGCGCAGCTCTTTGTGCTGCGCACCCTCTCCGAACAAACGCACCCAATCAGTGTGAACGACCTCGCAGACCTTACCCTCACGCACCAGAGCACTGTCTCCGGCGTCGTTGCCAGGCTGGTGGATCAGGCCCTCGTCAAACGCTCGCGTGCCGCCGGCGATGCTCGCCGCGTCGAGCTGGTCATCACGGCCGAAGGACGCGCACTGCTCGCCGACGCCCCTCCCACCGTGCAGACGCAACTGGTCGCAGGCATTTCCCGCCTGTCCGCAGCTCAACGCCGATCCCTCGCAGATGCGCTCGAGGCATGGCTCGACGCCGCAGGTATCGAGAACGGGACGGTCGTCATGTTCCACGAACGCACGGGCCGCTGAGACATGAGCTCCGATCCATTCATCACGGCGGATCACCGCGTCCCGGCGGAATACCAGCCCGTCGACCGGCGTACCATCATCATCTGCGCGCTGGCCATCCTCATTGCCCTCGGTGCAGGTCTGGTCTCCCGCATTCTCGTCGCGCTGATCGGCCTGATCACCAATCTGGCATTCTTTCAACGCCTCAGTCTCAGCTTTGTCTCACCGGCCGATGCACAGGTCGGTGCCTGGGTCCTCATCATCCCCGTGCTCGGTGCATTGATCATCGGCGTGATGGCGCGATATGGCTCGGCCGCCATTCGTGGCCATGGCATCCCGGAGGTGATGGAGAAAGTGCTGTATGGAGAGAGTCGAATCCCTGCACGGGTGATGATTCTCAAACCGATCTCTGCGGCCGTCGCGATCGGCACAGGCGGACCATTTGGTGCGGAAGGACCGATCATCGCAACGGGCGGCGCCATTGGTTCTCTGGTGGGGCAGCACATCACCGTCAGTTCCGATGAACGCAAGGTGCTGCTCGCCGCAGGTGCCGCAGCAGGCATGTCCGCCACCTTCGGCAGCCCGGTGAGCGCGGTGCTCTTGGCCATCGAACTCCTGCTCTTCGAGTACCGCCCGCGCTCGCTCATCCCTGTTGCGCTGGCAGCGGCGACGGCGGCAGCGGTGCGCATCGCGTTTGAGGGTACCGCCGCCGTGTTCTCCGTCCCCGCGTTTGCCCAGCCCGACGGTGAAGCGCTCGCAGTCTATGCCGTGCTGGGCGCGGCCATCGGGGCACTTGCCGCCGGCATCAGTCGCTTCACGTACCTGATTGAAGACCTCTTTGAGCGCTTGCCGGTGCATTGGATGTGGTGGCCGGCGCTCGGGGCGATGGTCGTTGGCATCTGTGGATTCATCGAGCCACGTATCCTTGGCGTCGGCTATACGAATATCGATGAAATCCTGGCGGGAGATATCGCTGGCCGTGCGCTCATCGTCCTCGTGATACTCAAGCTGCTGGCGTGGTCCTTCTATCTGGGCAGCGGCACCAGTGGCGGCACGCTGGCCCCTCTCTTCACCATCGGTGGAGGGGTCGGGGCGCTCGCAGGCGCAGGACTGGCGAAGCTTGTCCCCTCGCTAGGTCTCGACCCACGGATGTCCGCGCTCGTGGGGATGGCCGCGACCTTCGCCGGTGCGTCCCACGCCCTTCTCGCGTCAATCGTCTTTGCCTTTGAGACCACACGGCAGCCGGTCGGATTGCTTCCCCTGCTTGCCGGGTGCACGGCGGGCTACCTCGCAGCACTGTTGTGGAGTCGGCATTCCATTATGACGGAGAAGCTCGCTCGTCGCGGAACGGCGATTCGCACCGAGTATGAAGCAGATCATCTCGCGCATGTGCTCGCCCGGGATGCCGCCACGCCCGATGTGATTGCGCTGCAGGGAGACGAACTGGTGGGCGATGTTCTGGCACGCCTCGACACCGGATCGACCACATCGCATCAGGGATTCCCCGTCCTGGATTCCGATGGACTACTGATCGGAGTCGTGACCCGACGCGATCTGTTCGCTGGTGAGGGAACCCAGCCCGTGCATACCATCATCAGGAGGCCACCCGCTGTAGTCTATGGCGACAACACCCTGCGCGACGCGGCCGACCTCATGGTGAATGAAGGCATCGGGAGACTCCCCGTCGTGGAACGCACGGCGCCGCGTCGGGTGATCGGGATCATCTCTCGCAGCGATCTCCTCGCGGCACATGCTTCACGATTGGCGGCCACTCGTCGGGCGGAAGACCATTGACGCTGGGCCGACGGAACCATGCCCCATGCGTGGGACGACGCGGTCTGCGGGTTAGGTTGCGGAAGACGTCTGCGACCTTCACACCCCGGAAATGACCATGACAGCAACACTCTACGGATTCAGGTCCTGCGACATGGTACGCAAGGCCATCAAGTGGCTCGACGCTCGCCCGGTGACATACACCTTCTTCGACTACCGCCGGGAGGCGCTTGCGCCGGAAGTCGTCGACGACTGGTTTGCCCGTGCCGGCTGGGAGCAGGTGTTCAATCGCAACTCCACCACCTTCAAGGAACTGCCGGAGCGAACCAGAATGGGCATTACGGAGCAGCGCGCAAAGCAGATGATTCTGGCCACGCCCAATCTCATCAAGCGACCCGTGCTGGATACCGGTGACCGACTGCTCTTCGGGTTCAAGGCCGAGCAATGGGCACAGGCACTTCCACCCTGAAGTGCGATCCCGGCGGCGCTCCCAGAGAGTCCCACGCTCGCGGGAACATCTTCGTGAACCGCCGCGTATACTTTGGTCCTCGGCACATACTGCCAATCCCGCCCCGCCCTGCCCCCAGCCACCTCCTCACATGGCCCGGAAGAACATGGCGCACCCTGGCGATTCCCTCCCTGCGTTCCTGATCCGCTCGCTGTCCCTCGGTGTACTGGGGCTCGTGCTGTCTGCACCCGCCAGCTCCGCGCTCGCCCAAGGGCAATGCAAGGGGCGCCCCGCCGAGGGCACTCCCGCCTGCGACACCACGCATGCACCGGCCCCCTTTGCGCCAACCGGGTGGAAGACCACCGGACTCGACCACTTCACCATGCGAGCGGTCGACTACAAGAAGGAAGCCGCCTACTACATGGCGCTCATGAACTGGAAGCTCCGGAGCGACGACGGGAAGCAGGCCGTACTCGATGTGGGGAATGTGGGCACCGTGATCATTCAAGGCGGCTACACGCCGCCACCGCCGCCACCGCCCCGCGTGCTGTCTGCCGCAGACAGCGCCGCCCTTGCGGCACGGGGCGGGGGCCCTGGCCGCGGTGCCGCAATGCAGCGCCGCCAGCCCAACGTCGTCTGGGACTCGTTTGCGTGGGTCATCACGCCCTGGAACGCCAGGACCGTCGAGGCGGAACTCCGTAAGCGTGGGCTGAATCCGGTCGCTGACAATAGCGGCCCCGCAGGGTGTGAGGCGTTTCATGTGAAGGACCCCGAAGGATTCAACGTCGTCCTGACCAACGGCTGCTATGCCAGGGGACGTAAGGCCGCGAAAGCCATTTCCTGGAGTGAGCCCGCACCGTTTGCCAATACCAACTGGAACACGACCTGGCTCGACCACATTTCCTTCGGTGTGGGTGACTACAAGAAGGAAGTGGCATTCTATCAGGCACTCATCGGGTGGAAGCCCACCGGTGATGAAGGCAGCCAGAACGAGGTCTGGATGTGTGACGACTGCGGCAATGTGCTCATTCGCGGCGCGAACTCGATGAGCCCTACATTCGACAAGAGCGCTCCGCCGCGTGCGGTCGTCGATCATGTGTCCTTCGGCATCTCACCGTTCGATCCAGTGGCCACCGCCAGGGACCTCACCTCCCGCGGTCTCACCGCGTCTCCCGATATCGGCATTCCCGGCGTGAATGCGGCGGAACATATCGGCGATGCGAACGTGAACTACAAGAGCTATCACACGAATACACCAAACGGCTACAACCTGCAGATCAGCAACGCGACAAAGAAGAATCGCACCGTCATCATCGCGCCAAAGAAGTAGAGCGCGCAGTGCAACGCTTGGCTTTCGTCTGCCGCCTCTGCGCGACGTCGTGAGAAAATTGACTTCCGATCCGTGTCCGCTCTGCGGGCACGGAGGAGCATCTGATGGGCGAATGGTCTGATGCAGTCGATGCGCCCGGCGGGCCGGGTATTCCAGCCCGCTGGACATCGAGTGCAAAGAGCGGAGTTGGGACAGCGCTGGGTGAACATGGCCGAGTCTGGTTTACACTCAGCCACGGCATCCTGAATGAGATCTACTACCCTCGGGCAGATCAGGCGTGCACGCGCGACTGCGGCTTCCTGGTGACGGGGCCCGATGGACATTTCGCCGAGGAGCGGCGGCACACCCACCACACGGTGACCGCGCCGATCGATGGAATTCCGATGTATCACCTGACCAACCGGTGCCCGGATGGTCGGTATACCATCACGAAGACCATCATTGCCGATCCCCATCGTGAAGTGGTGCTGCAACACGTGCATTTCGAAGCCCATGTCGGCACCCTCTCCGAGTATGGGCTCTACGCCTTGCTCGCGCCGCACCTCGGCAATGCCGGCGCCGGCAATACGGCCTGGGTCGATGAATGGAAGGGCATGCCCATGTTGTTCGCGGAACGCGAAGGCACGGCCTTGGCTCTTGCCTGTTCCACAAACTGGCTCGCACGAAGCGTGGGGTATGTCGGCACTTCAGATGGTTGGCAGCAGGTATCCAGGGATCACCGCCTCACCCACCTGTACCAGCGCGCCCGCGACGGCAATGTTGCTTTGACGGGCCAGATCGATCTGGCCGCATCCGACGGGCGCTTCACGCTCGCCATCGGATTCGGTCGCTCCGCTGCCGAAGCCGCGCATCGCGCCGCGGCATCGCTGTGGGACGGTTTCGAATCCGCTCGGCATCATTACATGGCCGAGTGGCACGAGTGGCAGCAGACCCTGACACCACCGCCTCCCCTGCGTGCGGAAACACGGGACCTCTACCGCGTATCCACAGCCGTCCTCCTCACCCATGAATCAGCTCGATTCCCCGGGGGGATGATCGCATCCCTGTCGATCCCCTGGGGCAACACCAAGGGCGACCATGATCTTGGCGGCTACCACCTGGTCTGGCCCCGAGATCTGGTGGAGAGCGCTGGCGGTCTCCTGGCCGCCGGTGCGTTCGACGATGTACACCGGGTGTTGCGGTACCTGGCACTCACCCAGGAAGCCGATGGCCACTGGCCACAGAACATGTGGCTGGACGGCAGCCCCTTCTGGGGTGGCCTCCAGATGGATGAAACCGGATTGCCCATTCTGCTGGTGGACCTCGCCCATCGACGCGGCGCGATCTCCGACACGGTCCAATCCCAACTGTGGCCCATGGTGCGCCGAGCCGCGGCGTTCCTGGTGTGCCACGGCCCGGCTACCGACCAGGACCGCTGGGAAGAGGAGTCGGGCGATTCTGTCTACACGCTGGCGGTGGAAGTCGCCGCCCTGCTGGCGGCTGCGGAGTTTGCCGATCGGCACGAGCCTGCGGTCGCGGCCTACCTGCGAGAGACCGCCGATGCCTGGAACGCGGCGATCGAATCCCGCGTGTATGTCCAAGGCACGGCCTTGGCACAACGCGTGGGCGTGGACGGGTACTATGTCCGCATCACACCAGCGTCCGCGCGGTCAGCGCACGATGGCAACGTGCAGATCAACAATCGGCGTCCAGGGGAAGGCGTCGTTGCCACCGCCGACCTCGTGAGTCCGGACGCCTTGGCTCTGGTCCGCTTTGGACTGCGTGCGGCCGATGATCCACGCATTCGCAACACCGTCACAGTGCTCGACACGCTCCTCAAGGCCGAACTACCCCAGGGGCCGGTGTGGTATCGCTACAACGGAGACGGTTACGGCGAGCATGCTGATGGCACGGGATTCGACGGCGTCGGCATTGGCCGGCCGTGGCCGCTGCTCGTCGGCGAACGGGCACACTATGAAATCGCCGCGGGAAACCTGAGTGCTGCGGCCGACCTGTTGCAGACTTTCGGGGCGTGCGCCAATTCGGGTGGCCTCTTGCCCGAACAGGTCTGGGATCAGGACGACATGCCCACACATGGCTTGAAGCGCGGTCGTCCCACGGGTTCGGCGATGCCATTGGTCTGGGCACATGCTGAGTATGTCAAGCTGCGTCACTCGCTCGCCGATGGCATGGTCTTCGACATGCCGCCGCAACCGGTTGAGCGCTACCAGCGCCAACAGCAGGGTTCTCCGTACACCTGCTATCGTCTGGAACGAAGTTTCTCTTCCATTGCCCCAGGCCAGGTGCTGCGTATCGAACTGCATGCAACGGCGGTCGTGCACTGGTCCGATGACGCGTGGCACACGGCGCACGATCTGCCCACACGCGATACCGGGCTCGGCATGCACGTCGCCGATGTGCCAACCGCTCAGCTACCGGCAGGCTCGGCGGTGGTGTTCACCGTCTTCTGGCCGACCACCAATCGATGGGAAGGTCGAGACCTGACCGTTTCGATTGGGCCTACACGCACACCCGCGACATGACAGACCCTTCTCAGCGATCCGACGCCTTCGTGTTCTTCGGCGCGACGGGAGATCTCGCGTACAAGAAGATCTTTCCCGCATTGCAGGCGATGATCCGGCGTGGAAATCTCGACATCCCCATCATTGGTGTAGCACGCCAGCAGTGGTCGCTGGAGGCTCTGCAAGAACGTGCCCGTGCATCGCTCGAGGCTTCCACGGACGGGCTCGATCCGGCCGCGTTCCAACTGCTCTGCAAGCTGCTCCGGTATGTCGGCGGCGACTACAGTGACCGGGCCACCTTCGATCGGCTGAAGGAAACCCTGGCTGGCGCCATGCGGCCCATCCACTATCTCGCGATTCCACCAGGGCTCTTCCCGGTCGTCGTCGAGCATCTCGGCGCATCAGGGGCCGCCGATCGAGCCCGCATCATCGTCGAGAAACCCTTCGGCCGCGATCTCGCAACAGCCAGGGCTTTGAGCGCGACGATCCATTCGGTATTCCGCGAGGACGCAGTCTTTCGAATCGATCATTACCTGGGTAAGGAGGCCGTACAGAACCTGCTCGTCTTCCGCTTCGCCAACACCTTCCTCGAACCGATCTGGAATCGGCACTATATCGATAGTGTGCAGATCACGATGGCCGAGGCGTTCGGGGTGAATGGACGCGGCAGTTTCTACGAAGAGACAGGCGCCATTCGCGATGTGATCCAGAACCACCTCATGCAGGTACTTGGCTTCCTCGCCATGGAACCACCAGCCACGACCTATCATGAGGCGATCCGTGATGAACAGGTCAAGGTTTTTCGTCAGGTTCGCCCGTTGACGGCGAACGATGTCATTCGTGGCCAGTTCGAGGGGTACCGCCAGGAGGCGGGCGTCGCACCAACCTCTGGCGTGGAAACCTTTGCTGCCCTGCGTTTCATGGTTGACTCCTGGCGATGGGACGGTGTGCCCTTTCTCATACGAGCCGGCAAGCAGCTTCCGGTCACAGCCACCGAGGTCATGGTGGAGTTCAAGCGGCCGCCCCTCACCACGCTCGCCCCCGGCATGGGCAATCATCTGCGTCTGCGCGTGAATCCCGACCTGCGCATCGCGCTGGGTGCCATGATCAAGGAACCCGGAGACACCATGCAGGGTGTCCCGACCGAGTTGGTGATGGTGAACCGGCCGTCCTGCGATGACATGAGCGCCTACGAACGGTTGCTTGGTGAGGCAATGGATGGGGATCAGACGCTTTTCGCGAGACAGGATGCCGTGGAAGCGGCCTGGGCTATCGTGGATCCCATCCTCGGCGACATCACGCCCGTGCGGCAGTACCAGCCCGGAAGTTGGGGCCCGGATGCGTCGACGACACTGGCACAGGACGTTGGGGGATGGACCAACCCGACGATCTCCGCATGATCGTCCTCACCATCGATATCGGCGGCAGTCATGTCAAAGTCCTGACCTCCGATCGCAGCGAACCACGCCGGGCGGATTCGGGAAGCAGCATGGGACCGGAGGCCATGCTGGCCGCCGTGCGCGAGATGACCGCAGACTGGCAGTACGATGCCGTCACCATCGGATATCCTGGCGTGGTGAAGGGCGATCAGATCATGGGTGAGCCACGCAACCTCGGACCAGGCTGGACAACATGGGAGTACCGACAGGCCTTCGCCTGTCCGGTGAAGCTGGTCAATGATGCCGCAATGCAAGCCGTTGGCAGCTACGATGGTGGGGTCATGCTGTTCCTCGGTCTCGGAACCGGACTTGGTTCAGCCCTGATCGTCCGCGGTGAGATTCAACCACTGGAACTCGCGCATCTGCCATACCGCCACGGTCGAAGCTACGAGGACTATCTCGGCGACGATGGCCTCCATCGCCTTGGGAAACGGAAGTGGACCAGGCATGTCTGGAGTGTCGTCGAATTGTTGCGTCGGGGCCTCCTCCCGGACTATGTCGTATTGGGTGGAGGAAACATCCGCTACTTGAAGGACTTCCCTGCTCAGGTCCATCGGGGCAGCAACGCCAATGCATTCACCGGTGGCTTCCGGTTGTGGCAGTCACCGTATCACGACGTGTCGGGAGGCACAGCAGCATGATGTTGGGAATGGTCGGGCTGGGTCGGATGGGCGCCAACATGGCACGACGACTCACGCGCGCTGGAATCCGCTGTGTGGTGCATGACCGAGCGCCCAGCGCAGTCGACGCGCTGGTGGCAGAAGGCATGGCCGGATCACACACGCTCGAAGAGTTGGTAGCGCAACTGCCAACACCGCGTGCGATATGGCTCATGGTCCCCGCGGGCGTGGTAGACAGTGCGATTGCGACGCTTACCCCACTCCTTGCACCGGGCGACACCATCATCGACGGCGGCAACTCGTACTACGTCGATGACATTCGCCGTGCCACGGAACTGGCGACTCACCACATTCATTATGTGGATGTGGGCACAAGCGGCGGCGTGTGGGGCATGGAGCGCGGGTACTGTCAGATGATTGGCGGAGAGGCGGACATTGTCTCACAGCTGCTCCCCGTGTTCGCGGCTTTGGCGCCGGCTCATGATGCAGTGCCTCGTACGTCAGAGCGGCCTGAGGGACGCGGGACGGCGGAACAAGGCTTTCTGCACTGCGGCCCTGCGGGAGCAGGCCATTTCGTGAAGATGGTGCACAACGGCATCGAGTATGGCCTGATGGCTGCATATGCCGAGGGATTCAACATCCTGAAGCACGCGAACGTGGGGAGCGCGACCGTGGCGCATGACGCCGAGACGACACCGCTAGCCCACCCCGAGCATTACCAGTACGAGTTCGATGTGGCGGAAATTGCCGAGGTATGGCGACGTGGGAGCGTCGTCGCCTCATGGCTCCTCGATCTGACCGCGGGTGCCTTGGTGCAGCAGCCGGATCTTGCCGGGTATGCTGGTCGCGTCTCGGACTCGGGCGAAGGACGCTGGACTCTCAAGGCGGCGATCGACGAAGCCGTCCCGGCGCCAGTGCTCAGTGCGGCCCTGCATCAGCGGTTTTCGTCACGAGGCGAATCCGATTATGCCGATCGCATGCTCTCGGCCATGCGCCACGCCTTCGGAGGTCACATCGAGAAGTCGTCGTGATGTCCCGTACCGCACGACCTCGTACCGCATTGCTACCTGACATGACCGCATGATGCCCAACGAGCGCGTCACGGTACTCGCCGATGCCGATGCCGTCGCATCGCATGCCGCTGAGGTCATCGCACGCTGCGCGCAGAACGCCGTGCAGCGTCGTGGTCAATTCCTGTGTGCGGTGAGTGGAGGATCGACGCCCATTCGCATGTTTGAAGCACTGGCCCGGCTCGACGTCCCCTGGAAACAGGTCCATCTCTTTCAGGTCGATGAGCGCATTGCACCGCCTGGGGATGCCGCACGCAATCTTACGGCGCTCGAGGAGCACCTCTTGTCGCGGGTCACGATTCCGCGTGATCAGGTGCACAGGATGCCGGTCGAGGCGGGGGATCCCGTGAGCGCCGCCGCACACTACTCCCACATCCTTGAATGCGTCGCGGGGCGACCACCCATCCTCGATCTGGTGCATCTCGGCCTTGGGTCGGATGGGCATACGGCCTCGCTCGTGCCCGGCGATCCGGTCCTTGGCGCAACGGCTGCTGTCGCGATCAGCGCGCCATATGCCGGCTACCGGCGCATGACCATGACCTTTCCGCTGCTTGCGCACGCCAGGACCATCCTGTGGGTCGTCACCGGACCTGCCAAGAGGGCCATGCTGGAGAGACTCCTCCGTGGCGATGCCACAATTCCTGCCGGACGGGTGCCCTGTGATGTCGCCCAGGTCGTGACAGACGTGCCGTTGGGCGGGACAACGCCGGTGGTGTGAGGGAACTCAAGTGGATCGACTCTCGCTAGTGGAAGCGTACCACGAGGTGTGTGCCTATACGCTGACGTTGGGGGACCCCGAGTTCCGGCATCAGCATGTCGTGGACGCATGGGCGGCACAGCACGCGCGTGTGGACTCAAAACCGATTGCGGTGTGTTTCGCACTGGTGGGCCTCTATCTGCATCAGGAGCAGGGGTACACTGGGCGCGAGGTGCAGCTCGTTCATATGCAACTGGCCAGGCAGCGAGAGGCATGGCCTTTCGGATCGTTGCCAACAGGTCGTGGCACGGTGACAGCCCATGACGTGCTGGCTGCTTCTGCGGGAACCGCGCGCAATGCGATGATTTCGCGTTGGGTCGAAAGCGTGTGGACCGCCTATACGGACCATAGTCGCGCGGTGATCATCGACCTGCTGCAGCGACGCGGGATCATTCACCCGCGCCGCTAATCCTACGGTGCCATCTCCGACACCTGACGCCCTGAAGGTATTGCTCCAGCCTCCATCGGTTACTTCAGCGTCAGTACGTGTGCCACCAACTGATCTATGGCTATCTCGGTGCCCTGATAGAACCCCGATGTCTTCTGGGTTTCCAGTTCCTGTTCGCTTCGATGGAGCGCCGTGAACACATAGCGGGTACCGGTGCCGACGGCCTCCATTGTGACGATGGCCGTGATCGGAATGTCGTCGAAGACCGCCGGGCGATAGCCAGGGAATAGCATGGATGTCCAGATGAGTCGCTGCTGAGGAATCGCCTCCAACACGCAGCCAAGGTTGGGAACCTCGGCTCCGTCTCCCACCGCGATGTCTATGCGAAAGATTCCGCCTGGACGTGCGTCCATCTCGGTGTGCGTGACCCGACCCCAGGCGCGTGGCATATACCACTCGGCGATATGCTTCGGATTGGTCAACGCTTCCCAGACAAGCGCCGGCGGTGCGTCGATGAATCGCTCGATGGCGAAATCACGTTGCGGGTCCAGCGGAACGGTTGTGCTCATGCCTCGGTCTCCTTGTCCTTGAGTTGGATGACATAGCGATCGAACTGATCAAGTCGGGCTTCCCAGGCCTGGCGTCGGGCGAGCAACCAGTTGTCGATGAGCGCGAAGCGTTCCAGCACGATCTCGTAGGTTCGGACACGCCCATGCTTGCGCGATCGTACCAATCGACTTTCCTCGAGAATTGCCAAGTGCTGCACGAACGACGGCAACTGCATGTCAAAAGGAGCCGCCAGGTCACTGACTGTGGCCGGGCCTGTGGACAGGTGTTCCAGCACGCTGCGGCGCGTCGCATTCGCCAGGGCGTGGAACACCGCGTCGGTCGCGGCTGCGGTTGCTTGCACCATGCTCAGCTCCATCCAGGTCGTCGGGAGTTCCGTGTGGTGGAAGCAACCTAGAGAGCATTAATACTTTTGTAAATACCTAAGTATTAGAAATTCAGAATCCGCAGCCCTTTCTCGATCCGTTCTCCGAGGGCCTGTGCTCAGAACAACAAAGGCCCGCAGACCAGTCGGTCTGCGGGCCTTGCGCCTTCGTCAAATGCGCAACGGGCGGATGGTCCTACCGTCTCAGCCGTGGGTCCGGCGGCGCCGTGCAAACGCCGCCATGGCAAGTACACCAGCGGCAAGCATCGACAGCGTTGTTGGCTCCGGCACGGTGGTCTGCCGGGTTCCTCGGATGAGGAAGGGGAACTCCGCTCCCTGCTGATCTTGACCGTCAAGCCACAATTCGTAGGACCCGCTTAGGAGTTGATGTCCGTTGCCGACGACTCCGTCGGATGTAGGTGGTGCCCAAGGCCCACTGTTGATTGAACCTGTCAAGTCCCATCGCAACCAGTACGATCCAGCCCCCAGCAGGAAGCTCGGAAAATCAAGATCAAGCTGAAAGATGGGGCGAGACTCGGAGTTCGGAGCGCTTGAGCTGACACGGTAGCCCATCAATCCGCCATTGGTGGGGGTACCTGAGCCCGAAGCCACCACCGATCCGGTATTCACATCTCCGGCGACAATGCTCCAGCTTGCTCCAGTAAAGGTAAACACCCCCCCGGAATCAATCTGATAGCTGAAAAAACTAAACCCCGTCACACTCCAGGGGCTCGTCACCGAAAAATCTTCTGCTATTCCATAGCCTTCTCCTTGGTTCACGTTCGTGCCAAAGGTAGTGGAACCAGAACGGATGATCGACAGCCCGGTGCCATCGACTACGGGTCCGTTATTGTACAACACCTGCGCGGAGGCGGCGTTGGCCAGTGTGGCCGAGAGCGCTACGCCGATCGCAGCGGAGAGAAGGCGGGAGGTTCGCATGAGGACGCTGGCTGGAGGGAACAGAGAGGTCTCGCTCCAACGAGCAGCAAGTTCAATGCCGACAGTTCTACCTGCAGAATTGAGCAGTTCACGCATTAAACTGTTGAGCTCGTACGACAGTTGTGTTGAGCACACACTGCACAAGGGACCCGGCCCTACTTTACAGTGCCCGCCGCCCGTGCCTGCCTCCACCTCCTGCCAAATCTCAACGCCGATGCGCAGCCTCCTCGCCGCTACCTTTCTACTGGCCGTGATCCTCCCCGGACATTCATTGGTGGCACAGGGCCGAGGGGGTACCCAACCGGCCCAGCCGGCCCCACCGCCCCCCACCTGGCCGTCGTCGCTCCCTACGCAGCGCGTCACCTACCGCACGCTCAGCGAGACCAACTACGAGCTGGAGCGCCTGGCCGCGGCCTACCCCACAAAAGTCATTCGCTTCGAACTCCCGCACCGCTCCCTGCTCGGCCAGCGCATCTGGGCGCTTGAAATCTCGCACGATGTCAAGGCCAGTTCCGGAAAGCCCGTCTTTCTCATGACTGGCGTTCACCACGCCCGGGAATGGCCCACCAACGAGCTCACCATGGAGTTCGTGCACGATCTGCTGCAGAACGATGGCGTCGATCCGCGCATCACGGCGGCTCTCGACAAGGTGCGCTTCATCGTCGTGCCCATTGTGAATGTCGATGGTTTCGATATGTCGCGCACGCTGATCAACGAGAACATGCGCAAGAGTTGCCGAGTGGAGCCAGGCAAGGTCCCGACGTGGGCGGAGTGCGCCAATCCGGCCAATGCGAACCTTGGTGTGGACCTCAATCGCAACTACGGCGCGTTCTGGGGAGGCGGGGGGGCGACCATTGGAGTGCGCGGCGGCAGCTCACGCGGTGAGGCGCCCTTCTCCGAGCCGGAGATCCAGAACATGCGCGATCTCATGTGGTCCAATCAGGTGACGGTCGCCCTGAGCAACCATACGCCGGATGCACGCGTGTTGCGTGTGCCGAGTGCCGCCGAGGAGCCCACGCCAGCCGATGTGGCCCCCTACGATTCACTCGCCAAGCTGCTGGGTGAAGATCTC
The DNA here is from genome assembly GCA_964586985.1 of uncultured Gemmatimonas sp. Lineage (GTDB taxonomy): Bacteria > Gemmatimonadota > Gemmatimonadetes > Gemmatimonadales > Gemmatimonadaceae > Gemmatimonas. The sequence goes on from CAZPJX010000007.1 coordinate 25,619, forward strand.
AAGTGGCCGGCAGGGCCGTGGCCAGAGATCTATTACGTGGCCAGCGGGACTATGGAGGAAACCGCGTACTACTCGGCCGGGACCTTCTCGTTCACCTTCGAGAACACGCCGGGTCAGCGTTCATTTCATCCGCCGTACAACTTCGTCATCGACCAGTACTCCGGCACAGGTGCCTATCCAGGCTCCAGCGCCAGAGCCGGGTTCCTGCGGCTGCTGGAAGCCGCGGCGAATCCAACGCTCCACGCCGTACTGGATATCAAGGCGCCCGCCGGTGCCAAGCTCACACTGCGGAAGTCCTTCACCATGCAGACGAGCCCCATCATTCAGCAGGACACCACACTGGGACGCCTCCCGGCCATCACGTTCCCCGTGGTCCTGACGTCGGCGATGACGGTACCGAGCGGTGCGAATGCGGTCACCTGGCATGTGAACCCGTCGGTACGCCCGAGCCAGACGTCTCAGGAGTGGATCCAGGAGTCCTGGACACTCACCTGTTCCCGTGGTGCCAGACGCAAGACCATGCAGGTGCTGGTGAAGCGGGGAGAGCGCCGCAGCATTGATTTCAAGGGATGCACCTCCTGACGGCCCACCCTGCGTTATGCTGAATATGGTGGCGGCGCAGGAATGCGGCGCCACCGTTGCGCGCGGCACAATGGAACGCCTGAAGAAGCCCCGCCGGCGTTTCGCATCGTCCCATTACCCATGGAGGATCACCATGCCGGATACCTGGCTCGGATCGCTGCTCACGAACACACCACAGGAAGGCTTCGAGCTGGCCATCACCCTCAGCCGTCGTGGCGTCAAATACACGCAACCTGATGTCGAAGTCCTGAAGTCGCTGCGGCCGGAGTATGCTCACTCGGCAGATTCCCTGACGGCCGCCTCACAGGTCATCGCGATCAACTTTCAGACGGTCGCCGCCGCCAACAATTACTGGCGTTCGTGAGGGCGAGCGTTCACGCTCGCATTCGAGGCGTGTAGACCAGCTGCGCTGGCGATGAAGACCCACATCGCCAGCGGGCGCCGTGTGCCAGCGCCTACACCAGCACCAGCACCAGCACCAGCGTGTCGGTGATGAGCATTGGAGTATTGCATTAAGCTCGGCAATTCAGGTAGTCCCATGTGTATGCGATGATCTATCGGGATGCCACGTACTACGCGTGGTCTGCGATGGAACACGCACCGGCTCGCACGTGAGGCACAGCCGGCGTGAGCACGAAATGCATTGACGACGGCCGGATCGCACGGTATGTACAGCATACCCAAGCCGGAGATCGGGGTTCATCATGGCCCTGCAAGACAGAATCTGGGCGATCGCCCTTGCTGGTATCGGGCTGATCGCGCTGAGCTTTATCTGGGTGGTACTGAACGCAGGCAAACCTGCGGACGACCCAACGGAATCGGCCCACGCCGCGCACCGCTTGCGACGATGGCTGTTCAGCGGACTGCTCTGCGTATTCCTCGTCGGTAGCTGGTTGACGCTGCGACCCTATCCCATCGCACCGCAACGCGGGTCCGCCGATGGGAACCAGGTGGTCGAGGTATCGTCTGGCCAGTGGTACTGGAAGATCGATCCCGATACGGTTTCCGTTGGCCTACCGGTAGAGTTTCGCGTCACGAGCGCCGATGTGAATCACGGATTCGCCGTGTATGGCCCTGATGGCCGGATCGTCACACAAACCCAGGCCATGCCGGGCTACACCAATGTTCTGGTGTACACCTTCCGGGAACCCGGGGCGTACATCGTGCAGTGTCTCGAGTACTGTGGGCTCGGACATGCGCCCATGCTCGTGCCGTTCCAGGTCACGGGGACGCCACTCCCTGCCACAGCGTCCCATCGCACCGACTGATCATGGCCGCGCTGACGCTCTATCCAGACGACGAGCGACTCCATGGAGGGAGTCGCGTCGCACTGAATCTCTACCTCGTCACGGCACTCGCGCTCTTCGTGCTGATGATGGTGATCGGGTTGACCATGCGCATGGCGCAGGCCACCTGGATCACGGTCTCCCCGGACCTCTTCTATAAGCTCCTCTCGATGCACGGCGCCGGCATGGTGGGAGCCACGGCGCTCGTCACGACCGGCGTGATGTGGTTTTTCCTGCGCAAGTACGTGGCGCTGCACCTGTGGGCCTTCGTGGCCAACTATGTGCTCTTCATGCTGGGTGCCGTCTGCATCATCGTTTCGGTGTTCATCGGCAACTATGGCGCGCTGTGGACCTTTCTGTACCCGCTGCCCGTGCGCGGCATGGGACTGTGGACCTCGCACACGGCCGCCCTCTTTCTTGTGGGTTACCTGCTGATCGGTGTGGGCAGCCTGCTGTTCTACCTCGACGCAGCGGCCGCGATCATGAGGGTGCATGGCAATCTGGCCCGAGCGTTGGGACTGCAGTGGTTGCTCGGTGGTCGCATCGATCCGGATCACCCCAAGGCCGTGGTGGCCAGCACGATGGTTATCATCGCCAACACGCTGGGCATTCTGGCCGGTGCGGTGGTGCTGGTGATGGGCCTGGTGAACATCTACCTTCCGGAGATGGCGTTGAACGCGCTGGTGACCAAGAACCTGATCTACTGGTTCGGCCACATGTACATCAACGCGACCATCTACATGGGTGTCATCGCCGTGTATGAGTTGCTCCCACGATACACGGGCCGTCCATACCCGATTTCCCGACCCTTCCTCTGGTCCTGGGCGGCCAGCACGGTCTTCGTGGTCATCGTGTTCCCGCATCACCTCATGATGGACTTCGCCCAGCCACGCTGGCTGACGATCATGGGGCAGGTGATTTCCTGGAGCGCGGGGTTCCCCGTCTTCCTCGTCACCACGTTCGGGGCACTGTCCAATATTTATCGGGCGAACATGCGCTGGACGATGCCATCGCGCCTGATGATCCTCTCGATGTTCGGTTGGGCCGCCGGCATCGTTCCGGCCATTCTTGATGGCACCGTGCGGACCAATCTGGTCATGCATAACCCGCAGTGGGTTCCGGGACACTTTCACTTTTATCTGTTGCTTGGCGTCCTCGCGATGACTCTGGCGCTGATGTACCACGTGATCGGCAGCCGCGTGGGGGCTGCGGCGGACGCAGGTTCCGACCGGGCCGGACTCTTCGTCTATCTGACCGGTGGCCTGATCTTCGTCCTTTCCTTCCTGTATGCCGGACATGATAGTGTCGCACGACGGATGGCAACGCACCTTCCCGCGTGGCAGGGGACCGATCGCGCCGGATCGATCGGGGCGCTGCTGGTGGTGCTGGCCATGACCTATTTCGCCGTACGTATCAGCATGGGGCTCTTGCGTTCGGCACCAATACCGGAGGCAGGGCGTGTCGGCTCGGCGGGCACTCGCCACTAGCCTCATCGTCCTCACGGCAGGAGTGGCGGTGCTTTCGGCCGCCACAAATGGGTTTCGCGCCTTCACCACGGAATCCGCGCGCAGGCTCGACATCGAGGCGAACCCGCGCGCGGTGCCCGAGGTCCCGCTGGAGGGCGTCGACGGGCGCGCCACATCGTTCGAGGCACTGCGAGGACGCTGGCTGCTGGTCGAGTTCATGTACACCCGGTGCACCACCTATTGCGCTGTACAGGGCCGCGAGTTCGCCAGGCTGCAGGATCGGCTCGCGACACCGATTGCCGACGGGCATGTGTCCCTGCTGAGTATCAGCTTCGATCCGACATGGGACACGCCAGAGCGCCTGGCGGAATATCAGCATCATTCCGGTGACCGTGGTGCAGGCTGGATCGCCACTCGGCCCGGCGATCGCCCCGGACTCGATTCCCTGACGCGCGTCTTCGGCGTGACCGTCGTACCCGATGGACTCGGTGGGTATGTGCACAACGCGGCTATCGCCGTTGTCGATCCCGCTGGTCAACTGATCAGGATCGTGGATTGGAATGATACGGATGTGGCCGCCCGATTTGTCCTGGACCGGTTGGCGCCATGACCAGCAGAGCCCGGTTTCGCATGTGGCTCGGTACGGCGCTCTGGGTGGTGCTGGCCTTCCCGCCGATCCGCCTTCAGCTCGAGTCCACCATGACCCTGCAGATGCTTGTGCAGATTCCCCTGCTGGTGTTGGTAGGGTGGGTGGGTGCTCGGGTTCTGCCACCGCGCATGCAGAGCGCAGTGGCCCGCTGGGATGTGGGCGGCATCCCGGGGCTCCTGATCGTGTCGTTTACCAGCGCCGTGTGGATGCTGCCGCGTATGCTCGACGCCGCAGTGGATATTCCACTGTTCGCCGCAGCCAAGTTCATCACTGTGCCCGTGCTGATCGGAGTGCCGCTGGCCCTTAGCTGGCCGCGGACGAGTTTCGTCACACGAGGCGTGTTTCTCCTGGAAACCGTAGCCAGCGCATTCCGATTAGGGTGGCTGTATCTCGTCGCTCCTGATCGCCTCTGTGCCAACTATCTCCTTGGCGATCAGCAGATTCTGGGCCGATCCCTGCTCGGCATCGGCATCGCCATGTGCCTGGTGTTGGCGTGGCAATTGATGTGGGGGCACATTCGCGTGACACCGACGCCACAACGTGTCATCGAGCCAGCAACATTCTGATGAATAGGGACGCTGATAGTCGGCTGATGCTCCGCCGACTGTCAGCGTCTTCGTCATTTCATCTTTCTGGCTGCGGCACCGGCGGCTGAGGAGCCACGAACGTCAATGCACGGCGTGGGTTGTCCACCAGGATTCTCCGGATGGTATCATCGCTGACACCGATCCTTTTCAGCGCCGGCACGACCATGGTGGAAATGTAGGCAAAGCCACCGCCGGAGTTCTTTTTCAATTGCTGCGGCGTGCACACGTCGTGCGCCACGAGGATCCGATCCGTCAGCCCCCCGTCGATGAGCGTCTTGATATTGGCTGCAAGCCGATCGGCACCCTTTGTGAGTATCGCGGCGCTGCTGTCGGGCTTGGCTACCGATCCGATGTAGTCGAACTCGATATACGCCCCACGATCCGTGTAACGCTTCATGGCGGCCAGATCACCAGTTCCGGTATGCCCCATGACCACATGATTCAAATCCACCCCTTCCGACGCCACGATGTCGAGAGCACGCTGCATCTCGTCCGGCGATGCGAAGCTGTGAAAACTCATCGGTGCTCCGGTAAGACGGGACGCGCGCGCGCTCGCCCGAATGCTCTTGATCTCATTGTCCGTGAGTGAAATCCGTGGACCGAATGCTCCAACGCCCACCTCGCCGATGATACCCGAACGAATGCCAGTGCCCTGTGCGCCCACCGTGATATCCTTCACCAGAATCGCCGTCAATTCTTCCACGCTGCGCCGGTCCATATCAGCCGGGTGGTAGGGCCGCATATACCATCCGGCACCCATGATGACATTGAGCCCTGAGGCCTCCGACACGCGGCGCAACATGTCCGGGTTGCGCGAGAGGCCGATATTGGTGAGATCGACAATGGTACCGCCGCCTACCTTCCTGAATTCCTGAACCTCGGCCAACTGCGTCGCGAAATCGGTCAGTCCACCTCCACCCCGTTTGGCGGCCGTGTCCGGCGCTACCGCGCCTTCGGCCGTCAGGGGGGCCTTGAACTCGATAAAGATGTGCTCGTGCATCAACGTCTGGCCCGCGTCCGCCGGATCGATGGGACCCCGGACTGTGAGGATCTTCCCGGCCAGATTCGGTGGGGGGACCGTGGGAGCCCGCTGTGCAGCAGCAACACTCGCTGCCTGGAAAATCGACGCTGCCACCGTCAGTTGAATCGCTCCAGCCATCACGCTCGCCCTGCGCGTTGCACGAACCGATATCATGGGAAACCTTTGGGACAGGGTTGATGATCACCTACATCCGCACAATGATGCAGTATGCTGCGTAATGATGCGCGTCCGTGGGGCACCTCTCAAGGACGACAGCCCAGAGCCCTGCTCCGGTGCCCTGCCGTAGAGGGCCAGGACGGCCGGCCTCCGTTCTCCGGTTTCCCACTACTCGGCACTCCATAGCATGGACAGACAGGCGCAGATTCAGCGGGCACAGCACTTTCGGGCGCTCCATGATCGACGGCGGGTGCTGCTTCTACCCAACGCCTGGGATGCGGGAAGCGCCCGGGTGTTCGACAGCCTGGGGTTTGACGCCATCGCCACAACAAGCGGAGGGGTGGCATGGTCGCTGGGGTATCCCGACGGCGAAATGGCACCATTCGATGAGGTACTTGGCGCCATCCGACGCATGACCCGCGTCACCACGGCACCGCTCAGTGTGGATTTTGAAGCGGGGCACGGAGCGACTCCCTCAGACGTGGCGGACCGCGTCCGGGCAGTCATCGATGCGGGTGTAGCCGGCATCAACATCGAGGACGGGATACAGCACGAGACGCTACGCAGCATCGATGACGCGGCATCGCGCATCGCAGCCGCTCGGCGTGCGGCCAGCGATGCCGGTGTACCCATCGTGATCAACGCGCGGGTCGATACCTGGATTGTCCACCCTCGGACCCCGACGGCACAGCACATCGAGGAGGCCCTGCGTCGCGCACAGGCGTACCTCGAGGCTGGGGCCGATTGCATCTATCCCATCGCCCTGGCAGACCCTGAGGTGATCGCGGTGCTCTGTACTGAGATTCCTGCACCCGTCAATATCGGAGCCCGGGCCGGCATGCCGGATCTCGCCGCACTCGGCCGCCTCGGCGTAGCCCGGGTCAGTACCGCCACCAGACTCGCCACCCTCGCACTCGCGCATGTGCATCGTGCAGCACAAACCCTTCTACGCTCCGGCTCGTTCGAGGCACTCGACGCGGCCATGAACTACGACGCGCTCCAGCAGATGTTCAGCAGCATTGCACCCATCGACCCGGAAATCCGATGACACAACGCCTCGACTACAAACTGGCCTCACCCCAGGCTTTCAATGCCCTGATCCATACGGAACAGCAGGTGCATCGCAGTGGGCTCGAGTCCTCTCTGCTGGAACTGGTCAAGTCGCTCGCCTCGCAGATCAATGGGTGTGCCTGGTGTCTGGACATGCACACCAAGGACGCACGGGCGCTCGGTGAGAGTGAACAACGACTCTACCTGTTGCCGGTCTGGCGTGAAGCGCCATGCTACACCGCGCGCGAACGTGCGGCCCTGGCGTGGACCGAAGCGATCACCCGGATTGCAACCCAGGACGTTCCGGACCTGCTCTACCAGGAGGTGCGTTCACATTTCGATGAGAAGGCCCTGGTAGACCTGACCTTGGCCATTATCGCGATCAATGGATGGAATCGGATGAACGTCGCGTTTCGCACGCATGTTGGCGACTATGTCAGCCCGCATGGCCTGCAGCCCTGACGTCCATCTCGTGAGCTGACCAGACAGTCGCACGCATCTGCCGACGCGATACCGACCCCTTCTCCCATCTTCACCCGGACGGCTTCATGCTCCCCACGGCACCGGCGCCGTTGTTGACCGCCATCCGCGAGCGGGATCGCGAAACCATCACGCGCCTGCTGCAGGAAGACCCCGCCCGGTCAATGCATCGTGCGACGGGTGGTGAATCCCTCGTACTGAACGCCTGCTATCTCGGCGCCCCGGAACTCGCCGCCCTGCTGTTGAATGGCCGCTCCCCAGACGCCGCAGAGGCCGCAGCCCTCGGCGATGTGCCAGCGCTCCGCCTCGCCATTGAAAACGACGATGACGCACGCGTACGACGCAGCAGTGACGGGTGGACTCCCCTGCATCTTGCGGCGTTCTTCGGTCATGCTGACGCGGTGGTGCTGCTTATTGACCACGGCGCGCCACTGGACGCCCTGAGTACGAACGCCACACGCAACACCCCCCTGCACGCCGCGCTGGCCGGTGCCTCGAATCCGACGATCGTGCGCCGTCTTGTCATCGCCGGCGCCGATGTGGAGGTACGCGCGGCACACGGCGTCACCCCATTGCATCTCGCCGCCTCTCGGGGTGATCAGGCCCTCTGTGATCTGCTCATTGCGCGCGGCGCTGATGCGCACGCACACTCCGACGATGGCAGTACGCCCGCCATGCTCGCCACGGCTCGGGGTTTCGCGGAACTTGGCGCACACCTTGCGGCCCTGCCAAGCGAGTGACCGCACGGTGCCCGAAGGTGTGTCGATCCGCCAATGAATCCATGCGGATCGACACGGTACCCTCCTCTCGGGATCAGATCGCCGTCAGGTACTGCAGAGAACAGTAGCCTTCCTCGCCCTTCTCCGAGCGAATGAGGGCCCATTCTCCATTGTATTTGCTCAGGAGCGTGACGACTGAATCATGGGCAGCCTTACCGATGATCGGCTGATCGGTGCCCGGCCCTTTGCGGATGTTCAGATTGGAACTCTTCGTCGTCACCTTGAGACGACTGGACGGCGCAGCAGGCGAGACATCCAGATTGAGCACGAGATCACCGCCGCGAAATTCCGGATCGATCTTCTCGTAGACGGCCCACAGCTTGTCCTTCGCTTCGCCGGTTGGAACGATCCCATCGATATACAGCACGTTGTCCTGTGCTCGAACTGCCACATTGGTTGCACCACTCGCGCCGAGCGCGGTGATCAGTTCGGCGTACTTGGTTTCGAGAGCGCTCATCGGAAATCGTTGACGTAAGGGTGGAGGCCGTTCACTTCTTCACCGTCGCGGTGTTCTCGATCTTCTTCGGGTTCAAAGCCGAGAGCGCCTGCATCACCTTGGGGAGATCCGCGCGCGTCACCTCACCGGAAAGAGTCACCACACCATCCTGGATGGTTGCGGAGAGGGTGGAATACGCCGTGAGTGCTGCCGTCACGGCGGTGCGCAGCGCGTCGTCTGGAGAAATCACCACAGGCGGCGTGATGGTACTACTGTCGGCAATGGCCTTCACGCCTTTCACGGCCTTGATCAAGGCGTTCGTTGAGTTGCGCACCTCTTCGTTCGCAAATTCGCCCTTGATGGTGGCGACGCCCTTGGTGACGGCCACGGTGACGCCCGACACACCGGATATCGCCGTGTTCACCGCGGTTTGGATATCGGCGTCTTTCGGACCACACGCAGTCAGTGCGAGCGCGACGGAAACCGCCGCCGCAGCGATGGCGCTGCGTGCGCGGAAACGGGGGAATACCACACCTGCCATGAGAGTGACCTCGTGTAAGGAACCGGAAAAGTGACCTGCGTGGTTCCAAGATACCCCGTCGTCGCGCAGCAGGTGCCGATGAGAACGGGAGAAGCGTCGAGATTCCGCTGTGAACAGCGAACTCGGCCGTGCGTTTACCGGCCAGTCAGCCAGAGGTCCTGGCAATGGCACCCTATGCGGTCAGGTCGCCTGCTTCCTCCCGCTGCCGCTGAGCCTGCGCTCTGCCCAGCCACAGGGCGATGGCAAACCAGAATGCGCTGAGCGGAGCCGCAATGAGCGAAATGCTCCCCACCGCCAGACCCAACGCAGAGAGCCCAGCGTAACTCCAGGCACCAATCTGGTCACCCGAGCGGTAGACGAAGGTGTCGATGAAATTCTTCGCCTTGTACTTGTCTTCGGGCGGCACCACGGTGAACAGCACCTCCCGCGCCGGCCGACCAAAGGCGTACTCACCCGCACGGCGCAGAACCTGAAAGATCACGAACACCCCAAGCGTACCCCACACCCCCAGAGCGGCGAAGCCAACAAAACTCAGGACCGGCATGATGGCCAGCGTCACTGCCACACCAAACCAGCGAATCACGCGCCCCGTGACAAATAGTTGCGCCAGAATGGTGAGCGACTGCACCACGGCATCGATGGTGGCAAGAAAGGCCGTTCGGGCCTCGCGGTCGGCATACCGCGCCCCTACGATCTCCGCCTGCTGGAAATACAGCACGGTCGATCCGATGGTGAAGAGCATCATGTAGAGACAAATGCCCAACAGATACGGAGAGCGAAGGACATGCGTGATTCCGGCAAAGCTGGAGCCACCAACGGGCTGAGCAGCGGCGTCCCGAGCGCGCGTATCCGCTCGAAAGCTCGGCGGAAAACGTCGTGAGGTCTGCACGGCACTTTCCAGCAGAACCACCGACATCACCATCAGGACGGGAGTCCCGACGACTTCGGCCAACCGCGACGTGAGGAACGCACCAACCAGCGCGCCCAACGTACCACCCACGCTGATGAAACCGAATAGTCGCTTGCTCTGTTCCGGGCGAAAGGTATCCGCCATGAATCCCCAGAACACCGAGGGGATGAAGAGACTATAGATGCTGGTGAGAATCCAGAACGCAGGACCGAGATAGGGCTCCCACGACAGGGGCCCCCATTTGATGACAGCGGCAAAGGTCAGCAGCAGGCCAATGAACAATCGATAGACGATGGGGATGAATCGCCGAACCGGCAGACGTGCCACGATTGACGAATACACCGGATTCATCACCAGCGTCGTCAGCAACGTGCCGGTGAACAACCAGGGCAATGTCCCCGTTCCCGCAGCGACCCCTGCGGCATCGCGTACTGCCCTCAGAATGAAATAGCTGGCCAGTGCAAAGAAGAAATAGATCGCGGCCAGAAGCGTCGCACGCTCCTCACCCGATTCGATGGTACCCAGACGATTGAATGTGCGACGCAGGAACCCCCGTGCATCGGTCACCGAGCTTCGTCCTGAAGCCCCGCACCGCCGTGGATCTGGTGCAGCACGGATTCATCCTGCCGCACCTGCGATTCCTGTGATGCATGCCAGGCAGCAAGCACGGCCTGCTCCTTTGCAGGAGATAGCCCAGCTCGTGCCTTCTCCTGTTCAGCGGCCGGTCGGGCCTTGTACCAGTCGAGCGTCGTCTTCGCCGTCTCGGCCAGCGGTCGGAACGTCAATCCGGCCGCAAGAGCCTTCCGGCAATCCACCGCCATGAAACCCGCTGTACGCCCCTGACCCGGTTGCCACACCGGCACATCGGACCAGGCCCGTACCTGGTGCTGCGCAAGGAACTCTGCAGGCACCCAGGTGAACTGCGCCCCACTGGTCGTGACCGCTTTGATACCGTGCAGCATCTCCGCAATGTTGGTCGGGGCTGCCGGACCGGTGGTATTGAACGTACCGATCGTGTGGCGTTCACCGAGGCGTACAATGAACTCACTCAGATCGTGCACATCGATGTACTGCACCGGATCACGTGGCAGGCCGGGCGCCAGTACCTCGCCACCCCGGTCGATACGCACAGGCCAGTAGGAGAATCGATCGCTGAGATCACCCGGCCCCACAATCAGTCCCGGGCGAACGATCGTCACCCGGTCTGCACCGAACTGGGCTGTCGCGTCGATTTCGCACTGGACCTTGTTGGGGCCATAATCTGCCGCCTCGTTGCTCGCCCATCGATCGGGAGGTCCTGGGGCGTGCAATGGTCCATTTTCGTCCATACCCGGCTTCGAGTAGTCGCGAAACACCGAGATCGTGGATACCAGGATGTACTGTCCCACACGGCCCTTCAGTGCTTCGCCGGCACCGCGCACCCATGCCGGGTTCCGCGTGGGATTGTCGATGACAACATCCCAGGTCCCATTCTTCAAACCATCGTGTCCACCCGGCGCGTTCCGATCACCCAGGATTCGTGGAACCTGTGGGAAGAGTCCCTGTCCGCTCTGGCCGCGATTGAAGAGGGTGATCTGATGGCGGCGCGCAAGCGCATACTGCACCTGTTGCGGGCCGATGAACCCTGTGCCGCCAAGAATGAGCATGCGAAGCGGCGTGGGTTGCCGATCACCGACCTCCGGCAAATACGCCGGAAAACGCATTCCATCTGGCGTGAATGCCCGACCTACGGACGGCCCGACGAGGCCCACCGCGCCGCCGAGCAGCGCGGTGGATGTGATGAACCTGCGACGATCAAGCGTCATGGAAACTGGCGGTGGATCCCTGTCACGATGTCAGGGAACGATCTTGCGGTCGAGCTGCTGAATAGTCTTCGTGCTGGCCGGACGCTCCTTGCGGAGTCGGGCCGACACGGCTTCGGCCCGCGTGAGGACCCGAAGCACGTTCTCGCCCGCGAGTGCCCGCAGCTCTGCGTCGGTCCAGCCACGCCTCACGAGCTCCGCCAGTAGATCGGGATACTTCGAGACATCCTCCAACCCTTGCACGGTTTCCGTGATGCCATCGAAATCGCCGCCGATGCCGACATGGGCCACACCCGCCACCTTCCTGATGTGGTCGATGTGGTCGGCCACCTCATCGAGCGTTGCGACAGGTGCGGGATTCGATGCGCGCCAGCCGGCAATGGCCTTGAACTGGGCATCGTTGTCTCCGGGGAACCGCTGCGCGATGGAATCACGCACGGCCGTCACCCGCGCTCCGTAGTTGGCCACCTGCTGTGAGACAAAGCTCGGCACAAAGGTCACCATGACCACGCCTCCATTCTTCGGCATGCGCGCAAGAATGGAATCCGGCACATTGCGCGGCACATCCGTGAGTGCACGGGCGCTGGAGTGTGAGAATATGACCGGTGCTTCGCTGACATTCAGCGCATCACTCATGGTACCTGGTGAGACGTGTGACAAGTCCACGAGCATGCCGAGTCGATTCATCTCGCGCACGACCTCCTCACCAAATGGCGTGAGTCCTCCATGCAGGGGCTTATCTGCGGCTGCATCCGCCCAATCGAGCGTCACATTGTGCGTGAGCGTCATGTATCGCGCGCCGAGCGCATAGTAGGCCCGTAGCGCGCCAAGTGAATTCTCGATGGCGTGCCCGCCCTCCATCCCCAGCAGGGAGCCAATCTTTCCATTGGCGAATGCCTTCCGGACATCCGCAGCGCCGTAGGCCGGTGTGAGCACGTCGGGATACCGCTCGATGACCCGTCGTGCGATATCGATCTGCTCGAGCTGCATGCGTGCATACCCCGAGTCGCGGACTTCACCCGGAATGTACACGGACCAGAACTGCCCACCGATCATCCCCTGGCGCAGTCTGGCAATGTCAGTCATTCCGCGCGTCTGACGCAGATTGTACGCCACCACATCGAGCGGTTTGTCCTTTTCCTCACGCATCGCCCACGGCAGATCATTGTGTCCATCGATCAGGGGCGACCTGCGCAGCAGCCGTCGGACATGGGCCACCCGGGCTTCCAGCGAGGCATTGCGCATCGGCTGTCCGGCTGCGGCACTCGCTCCGGAAGCAGCCTTTGCGGACTGTGCTCCGAGCACGGAACCAGGCGCAGTCATCGCCGCGGTCATCCCCATCGCCAGGGTTGCAGCGAGCGTGACCTTCATCGCCAGTGTCGTCGTGGTGGCGGTACCACGCGCAACCCCGGAGCGGCGGTAGCCCTCTCGACTGCCGATCGACCCGACATTCAGCATCCGATCCGCTCCAGATAGTAGGGCAACATCTTGCGCCACCACGGCCAGTCGTGATTCACGTCATGCCCCCACAGTTCGTACACATGCCCGATCCCCTTGCGGTCGAGCAGATCATGGAAGATCCGGGTCATCTCCGGCTTCTCATAGGCACCCTGACCGGTGGTCAGCACGATGCGTGAGTGATGCCGAAGCTGATCGAGCGGCCACCCCTCGATATTCGCGACATACCACATGGGGTTGTTGAAATAGCAGTTGTCGTCGGAATAACCCTTCAGGTAGCTCGGAGCCAGATCATAGAAACCACTCATGCCGATCACGCCACCAAAGAGATCGGGCCGACGAAAGAATGTGTTGGCGGCATGAAAGCATCCGAAGCTTGCACCGGTGGTGATGGCGCGCGCCTGTGGATCACCGGTCACGTGACGCATGAACGGCACCACCTCCTCTTCCACATACCGCGCGTAGAGCGCCTGTCGCCGAGCACGCTCCGGCACCGGCAGTCCGCGCTCCATCCAGGCGAGGCGATTGATGGAATCGATGGAGAACACCCGGATTCGCCCCTGAATGAGCAAAGGCTCGATCGCCTTGATCAACCAGAACCGTTCGTTCTCCAGAAAATCAGCGGCCGCCGTGGGAAAGAGAAGCACCGGCTGGCCGCGCCAGCCATAGGTCACAATGGGCATCTCGAGACCGAGCGCAGGACTGCGCCAGCGGTCGATGCGCTTCGGCAGCGCCGGATCGACATATTGTATGGCCATGGGGAGAAGCTCGCTGCCGGAAAAGCCATCGGCCAGTGCCTCCCCATCTTCCCATGTCCGGCCGCTGCCCTAGCGTTCTGCCAAGTCCTTGGTGAAGCAGAACTTCCGACCAATGGAGAGTTCCGAGCGCGAAATCGTTTGGTAGCGCGCGATCTTCTCTGGATAGTGCTCGATGGTCGACTCGAGGTAACCCATCCGAAGAAAGAGCGGTTCCGCGAGCGAGATTGCGAAGATTTCCGGGTAGCCTCGCCCGCGCGCCAGACGTTCTGCTGCCGTGATCAGATCCTGCCCGAGCCCTCGACCTTGGGCATCCGGTGCCACGGCGAGTGAAACAAGCTCGACCAGGGACGGAGAATATTCATCCAGGGCAACCTGTCCGATGACCCCCCCGTCGACCGAGCGGATCACCTGATAATCCTGCAGGTGGCTCGTCACGAAGGCTTCGCTGCGCCTGAGCGTCAGGCCATCAGGCGCATACATGTTGTTGAGTGCGACGATAGCCGGAATATCGGCGTCCTCGGCATGTTGTACGAGGACGCCAGACGGGTGATCAGAACGCACGGCCGACTATCGCGAAGCGTAAACCTTGGTCTTTCCGGCCTTGTCGAACAGCAGCACGTCGTAGGGATCCTTCTGCGATCCCATCTCCATGCCGGGCGAGCCGACCGGCATGCCGGGTACGGCAAGCCCCCGCGCCACCGGCCGCTCCTTGAGCAAACGCACAATGAGGTCGGCCGGGACGTGCCCCTCGATGGAATAGGCACCGACGCGAGCGGTGTGACATGACGCCAGAGCCGCCGGGACACCCAGCGAGGTCTTCACGCCGTCCATGTCGCTCGTCTCGAGCACCGTGACGGTGAATCCCGCCTGCTTCACGTGGTCCACCCACTTGGAGCAGCACCCGCAACTGGGATCCTTGTACACGGTCATCGCACGAACCGCGGGTTGTGCGGCGGCGCTTGGACCCGCGGCGGTCGCAGCGCGGGGCCTTGGCTGCGCCATCGCCGAACGCCCGACAGTGACCAGTCCGACGAGTATCGTCGCCTGTCGCAGGAACGTGCGCCGGTCCGGCGTCCCCGGGGCGCCCCCGGTCCGGTCGTTGGGTGGATATGCAGACATGTGGGAAGTATAGTGCGATTTGAAGCGAAGTGTCGGGGAATGCCCGGCAGGGAGACACCGGGCCACCCGAGCGAAAGTCGGGAATCGAAAGAGGACACGTCTATCGGGATTTCCCCGACGGATGTCATCGCACGCCCGACGGGACAAAAGCAGGACGGGGGCATACACTTCGAGCCACTGTTCCCACTCCATTTGCACACCCCGAGGGCTATCGATGACCACCGCCCCCAGCGCGGTTGCTCCATCAGCCGTGACCCTGGACCGCTTCTCCTACGACGACGACATCGTCCGGAAATTCCTGTTTGCCACGTTCGTTTGGGGCGTGGTCGGCATGGTGGTCGGGCTGCTCATCGCGCTGCAGCTTGCGAATCCCATTTTCAATTTCGACACCTCGTTCCTGTCATTCGGTCGCCTGCGGCCGCTGCACACGAACGCCGTTGTCTTCGCATTCGCCGGCAATGCGTTCTTTACCGGCTGCTATTACAGCACCCAGCGCCTGGTCAAGGCGCGCATGTTTTCCGACGGTCTCAGCAAGTTCCACTTCTGGGGCTGGCAGGCGATCATCGTTTCGGCCGCCCTCACGCTCCCGTTTGGGTACACGCAGGCCAAGGAGTATGCCGAGCTCGAGTGGCCCATCGACATCGCCATCGCGGTGGTCTGGGTGGCCTTTGCCGTCAACTTCTTTGGCACGCTGATTCGGCGTCGTGAGCGCCATATCTACGTGGCGATCTGGTTTTATATCGGCTCGATCGTCACGGTCGCCCTGCTGCACATCTTCAACAACTTGTCCATGCCCGCGGGGCCGTTGAAGAGCTACAGCATCTACGGCGGTGTGCAGGACGCCTTCATGCAGTGGTGGTACGGGCATAACGCCGTCGCCTTCTTCCTGACGACGCCGTTCCTGGGGCTGATGTACTACTTCATGCCCAAGGCGGCCGAGGGGCCGGTGTTCAGCTACAAGCTGTCCATCCTGCACTTCTGGTCGCTGGTATTCATGTACATCTGGGCCGGCCCGCACCATCTCCACTATACGGCGCTGCCGGAATGGGCGGCCACGGTGGGGATGCTCTTCTCCGTGATGCTCTGGGCCCCGTCCTGGGGCGGCATGATCAACGGCCTGCTCACCTTGCGTGGCGCCTGGCACAAGGTGGCGCAGGATCCGATTCTCAAGTTCTTCGTGGTCGGTGTCACCGCCTACGGTATGGC
>CAZPJX010000008.1:0-40582 GCA_964586985.1 uncultured Gemmatimonas sp.
CCGGTTCCATGGCGATGGGATGCTGTGCGAGCAACTGTCCTCTTGCGTTGAACAGCTCCACGATATGCGTGGGGTGGAGCGCCGGCACAGTGGTGACTGCATCAACCTGGAAGGCTGGCTCCACGATCAGCGTGCCCTGCACGACGCGCCCCCAGACGAGGAGACCCGCTCGGCTGCGTGCGGATCCGACGCCGGCGGTTGTGCTGCGACCGACCGCGCCCTTGCCGGTTGCCCCGATGCCGGTTGCCCCGATGCCCGTTGCGACGTTGCCGGTTGCACTGCGGGTAGCGGGAGCGCCGGCAAGAGCGGCGCTTGAACCCTGTCGGAACGCCAGGGCCCGCGAGTAGGTGTAATCCGAAACCCATGCCGGCGAGCAGTAGCTCATGATATCGGCGGTGTGTGCCGGCTGCAGTGAACCGCTGGCGTCGTTCCAACCAACCAGCCCGATGGCCGCGCCGATGTGCGGGTAGTTCGCATCACCATTCGGTGGATCGCCGCAGGGTGCGTGCAGACGCCCAAAGTTATGTCCCCATTCGTGGGCGGCCACACTGCCAGCGTCCCCCAGATCCCATCCCACTGCGATCGGCGTGCCCACGAGCGCGAGTCCGAACATGCCAGCAGTGTATGACGGGTGGACGACGCCGTAGTAATGCATCGTCGCCGGTGCGCCGTCGAGCGTACGCAGTGCGCGGAGCTCATTGAGCACAGCGTTCCAGCCGCCATTCGCGTCGTTGGGCTGCAGCGACTGCACCGACGACACGAATGCCGTGCGTACCTCCGCGTTCACCTGTGCGATCGGCCACAGGGATCGCGCCATCGAGAGATATCGGTCCTGCGTGTCACTCGCGATGTTCCCCGTGACACCATCGAGTGAGATCGGTACGAATCGAACGGTAAACGCTGGGACTGTCGTCACCGGCACGGCCCGAGGTACGGATCCGGTCGGCCAGACATTGTCATTGCGTTGTACCTCGCCGATGCTGCTGTCAGGATCCACCTCCACGGAAACACGAAGCTGTGCGCGGATCAGATCGGCAGGGATGCGCGTGTGGTAGGTCGACGCGAGCACCGCGTCGAGGGGTACCGTCGGGATTCCGCTGTCGGGTGGTGTGAGCAACAGGGTGGCGATGGGTGTGGTGCCGTCAAAGATTCGTGCACGGGCCAGGGGACGCAGGCCTGTGCGACGATCGGCACGGACGAATGCCCGCAGCAGTGCATCACGCCCGAAAATCAGCGGGATACTGTTGTCACCTCGCTGCACAGCCTGTGTCACCACCACGTTGTCGATTGCGATATTGATGGGGGTGGTGACCTCCTGATACGCCACCGGGAGCGAATCGCGCGCCCCCCCATGCACAGTTCGGGTGAAGCTCCTCGTGACCGGCGCGAAGAGCCGTGTTCCGAGTGCGACGGGTTGCGGTGTGATGGTGTAATTCCCGACGGGCAACGAGAGCGGCCTGTCAAATGCGCCCAGGCTATCGACCTGCCGAGGGCCCTGCAGGCGCGCCGTTGGCAGCGCATCGCTGCGTGCCGCGGCGTCGGCGGGAAACCCCGTTGCGGTAAGCAGGAGAACGCCGAGGAGGTTCTCGTAGTGAACGGTGAGGGTCGTCGGTGTGGTGGATGCCGCGATCTGTACCTGCGCCGCGCCGCTGCCCTTGAAGGCCGTTCCACCGGCGCTCACCGAGTCGATGGCAATCGCATACGGTCCGGGAGGCAGATCGCCAAAGACCACACTGCCGTTTGCCACGCGCGAGAGCCCACTCCCGGTAATACGGACCGACGCGGGCACACCGCCCGGCAGGCCATCAATGTGCACGGCGAGCGCGCCGGTGGCGACACTGAATTGCGCCCCATATCGCAGGGTGTCACCCGGCAGCAGGGTGGTGTCGAGCTGTGCGGGTTGTGTGGCGTAGGTGAAACCACCGCTGCGGACTTCGGTGAATCGCAGGGAGTAGCGTCCCGGTGCAAGGGGAGCGACGAGATCGCTTCCCGTGAGCGTGCGGGAGAATCCACCCGGTCCGGTGATACGCACATCAGCCTCGGCCCCGGTGGGGAGTCCCGAGATGTCGATGCGCAGGGCACTCGGCCGCTGATCGGGATCGACTGGCGTCCCGTCTCGACAGGCGCCAAGCATTGCTATCAGTGCGCCGGCGAGCCCCCACAAGGCGTAGCGGAAAGCGGGCACTCGACTCGTCGCTCCACGGAAGCCGTTAGCGAGGGCGTTCGTAGGGAGGCATTCTGAGGCACGGTGGCCCACATGGCAGCAGGTCGGACCGCGCCAGAGCGACACGAACGCCCCGACCCCGCGCCGGGGCGTAGGGGATCGGGGCGTGCGTCGATCGACGAGCGGCAGCATCCTGAAGGCAGTTCCCGAGGGACGTTCCGGATCTTGGGTCGGGAGTGTCCCGACACGATGGGTTGTGCGGGACTATGGGGACTGACCGACAGGGGTGCGGGTCAGAAGAGCATCATCAACGGCGATTCCAGCAACTGCTTCAACGTCTGAAGGAACCGTGCCCCCACGGCTCCGTCAATGATCCGATGGTCGCAGCTCATGGTGACCCGCATCCGCTCGCGCGGAACGAAGGCGTCCCCGTCCCACACCGGCTTCGTTTCCGACGCCCCCACGGCGAGGATCGCGGCTTCGGGTGGGTTGATGATGGCGGTGAACTGATCGATGCCGAACATGCCGAGGTTCGACACCGAGAAGGTGGCACCCGAGTATTCGGCGGGTGTCAGCTTGCGTTCGCGGGCCTTCTTTGCGAGGTCGCGCGCCTCCCGTCCGATCTGCCCGAGGCCCTTGGTGTGCGCATCTCGGATCACCGGAACGATGAGTCCGTCTTCGGTGGCGACGGCCATGCCGACATGCGCGTCGGCGAAGTATCGGATCTGGTCCCCCATCCAGTGCGCGTTGCACTCGGGATGCCGGGTGAGGGCGATGGCCACGGCTTTGATGACGATGTCGTTCACCGAGACCTTGTAGCTGTCGCCAGCGGCCACCATCTGCTCGCGGAGCCTGGCCACATTCGTCATGTCGATTTCCGACGTGAGGAAGAATGTGGGGATGGGGCCTATCGATTCGCCGAGCCGGCGGGCGATGGTTTTCCGCATCTGCGTGAGCGCCACGTCCTTGAACTCGCCGTCGATCTGCATGGCGGGAGTGGTCGAGGCTGTGGGCTTGGTGCTGGTGCTGGGCGCCACGGCCGGAGCGGCCGTTGTTACCGAGGTTGTCGCCTGGGTCGTCGCTGCAGTCGCCGAGGCGTTGACCGCTGGGCCTGCGGCTTCAATGTCGCGGCGAATCACTCGTCCGTTGGGGCCACTCCCCGCGATGGCGGCGAGATTGAGGCCACGTTCGGCAGCGAGCCGTCGGGCCAGGGGAGAGGAGCGCACAGGACCGTTGGCGGCCTGCGCCACGGGTGCAGGCACGCCGGCTGCCGCAGCGGCTCCACCCGAAACGGCCCCGGCCGAGGGTGGTGCTGACGGCAGCGTCTGCGGTGGCGCCGCGGCAGCCGCATTGTCTGCGGGTGCCGCCGCTGAGGAGGCATGACTCTGGCCGCCTCCGCTGGTGAGGCTGTCGATGTTCTCGTCGGGCGCCGCGATGACGCCGATGGTCGCGCCCACCGCCGTGGTGGTGCCTTCCTCGATGAGGCGCGCGCGGAGGATACCATCACCGCGCGCCACCAGTTCCATGATGGCCTTGTCGGTTTCCACCTCTGCCAGCGTCTCACCGCTCTTCACGGCATCGCCGACGTTCTTCACCCACTTCACCAGGCGCCCTTCCTCCATGGTGGGGGAAAGTGCCTCCATCATCACTTTGGTCGCCATGTGGCCGCCTGGTCAGTCGATGTAAAGAACTTGTTTGACGGCCGCGATCGTTTTCGGCACGTCGGGTTTCGCGGCTTTCTCGAGACTCTTGGTATACGGCATCGGCGTGTCGGCCTGATGCACGCGCACGACGGGGGCGTCGAGATCGTCGAAGCAATAGCGCTGCACGTAGTCCACCACCTGGGCGCCCACGCCGCACAGCTCCCAGCCTTCCTCCACTACCACGGCGCGGTTGGTCTTGCGCACCGAGTTCGCAATGGCGTCGACATCCATGGGCCGGATGGTTCGCAAATCAACGACATCGCAGCGGATACCCTCTTTCTCCAGCTGATCCGCGGCCTGCATCGCCACCAGCACCATCTTGCCGTGCGTGATGAGCGTGCAGTGATCGCCTTCCCGCTTGAGGTCGGCCTTGCCCAGAGGAATGACGTATTCGTGGTCGGGCACTTCCCCCTTGGTGTTGTACAGCATCTCTCCTTCGAGGAAGCACACCGGGTTGTCGTCGCGAATGGCGGCCTTGAGCAGGCCCTTCGCATCGTAGGGCGTGCCGGGCGCGACCACCTTGAGCCCCGGGATATGGGCGAGCCAGGATTCAAACGCCTGCGAGTGCTGCGCAGCGAGCTGCAGCGCCGCTCCGTTGGGGCCACGGAATACGATGGGCATGGGAAACTGCCCGCCCGACATATACAGCATTTTCGCGGCGGCGTTCACGACCTGGTCGATTGCCAGCAGCGCGAAGTTCCACGTCATGAACTCGATAATGGGGCGGAGTCCTGCCATGGCGGCGCCGACCCCGACGCCGGCGAAGCCGAGTTCCGTAATGGGCGTGTCCACGACGCGCATCTCCCCGAACTCCTGGAGCAGTCCCTTCGACACCTTGTAGGCACCTTGATAGACGGCGACTTCCTCGCCCATGAGGAAGACGCGGTCGTCGCGGTGCATTTCTTCGCGCAGCGCCTGGTTGAGCGCGTCGCGGTATGTGATGATGGCCATGGTCGCTACGCTCTCAGCTCGTGGTTTCGACGAGGATGTCTTCCATGAGCGCCTCGAGGGGCAGCTCCGGGCTCGCTTCCGCGAAGTCAATGCTGTCCTGCACGATCTTCTTGATCTCGTCGTCCATGGCCGTGATCTCAGCCGCGGTGATCTCCCCCGCATCCTCCATGCGCTGACGATGCAGCGTAATGGGGTCGCGCTTGAGGTAGCGCTCCAGCTCCTCCTTGGTCCGGTATGTGCCGCTCACCGCATCGGACATCGAGTGACCCATGAAGCGATAGGTACGGATCTCCAGAAGGGTGGGGGCGCTTTCCTTCCGGGCCCGGGCGATGGCGTCGGTCATGGCCTTGCGCACCGCGAGAACATCCTGGCCGTCCACGACGTCGCGTGGCATGTCGTAGGATGCGCCACGCTTGTAGATGTCGTGAATGGACGAGGCACGCTCGAGGGCGGTGCCCATGCCGTAGCGATTGTTCTCGATGATGAACACGCAGGGCAGCTTCCACAGCGCCGCCATGTTGAGGGCCTCATGGAACGCGCCGGTATTCACCACCGATTCGCCCATGAAGCAGGCAATCACCTGATCGCCGCCGCGGTACTTGATCGCAAACCCGACGCCTGCAGCGATGGGGACGTGCCCGCCAACAATGCCATGTCCACCCAGGAAGCCGAGCTGCTTGTCGAACATGTGCATCGAGCCGCCCTTTCCCTTCGCACAGCCGTCCTGGCGTCCGAACAGCTCCGCCATGGCGGCCCGCGGTGTCATGCCGCGCGCCAGCGCCTGGCCATGATCGCGATAGGTCGTGATGACGTAATCATCGGGGCGCAGCAGGGAGATGACTCCGGTGGAGACGGCCTCCTGCCCAATGTAGAGATGGCAGAACCCCCCGATGCGACCGATGGCATACATCTCCGCGCAGCGCTCTTCGAAACGACGCTGAAGCAGCATCGAATAGAACAGCTCGCGATGGAGGGCACGCTGGTCGCTCTGCGGGTTGGCAGACGGCTCAGGACGTTGCTCCGTGCGGGCGGCGGCGGCTGCGGCGCTCTCCGGTCTGGAGGCTGCGGGTGCGTCTGATTTCTTCTTGGCTGGCATTGGTGAAAGCCGTGATGAGGATGCGCGGGGCCGGTGGGGCTACGCGAACGTCAGGCGAGCGCCGCCGCCTGGACCTGCTCCCAGGCGTGATAACTGGAGCGCACAAGCGGACCACTCTCGACATGGCGGAAGCCCATCTGCATGCCGATCTCGTAGAACTTGCGGAACTCCTCCGGCGTGACGTACCGGTCGAGCTCGATGTGGCCGTCGGATGGGCGCAGGTACTGGCCCAGGGTCAGAATGTCCACGTCGACCGCGCGCAGGTCCTTCATGACCTCCACAACTTCCTCGTTGGTCTCCCCAAGCCCGAGAATGATGCCGGTCTTCGTGGGAATGTCGGGCGCGATCCGCTTGGCGATGCGGAATATCTCAAGCAGCCGAGGGTACCGGCCGCCGGGGCGCGCTTTCTTGTACAGGCGGGGGACGGTCTCGGTGTTGTGGTTGTAGATGTCCGGACGAGCTTCGAGGACGGCACGAATGGAATCCTCATTGCCCTGAAAGTCGGGGACCAGGACTTCGATGGAGCACCCCGGCAGGCGCTGATGGATCTGCCGGATGGTCTCGGCGAAGATGTAGGCCCCGAAGTCGGGCAGGTCGTCGCGATCGACCGAGGTGATGACCGCGTGCCGGAGCTGCATTTCGGCAATGGCCTGCGCTACCCGGGCGGGTTCTTCAATGTCGTAGGTCGGCGGACGCCCATGCGACACGGCACAGTAGGCGCAATTCCTCGTGCAGACGCTGCCGAGGATCATGAAAGTCGCCGTCCCATGCTGCCAGCACTCCCCAATGTTCGGGCAGTGCGCTTCCTCACAGACGGAATGCAGGTTCAGCTCGCGCATGAGCTGTTTGAGGCGGACATAGTTCTCGCCGCCGGGCGCCTTCACCTTCAGCCACTGCGGCTTCCGCTCGGGGAGCGGATCGCGTCGGTGGCGCCCCATGATCTGAACGAGTTGCTCGGCCATTCCTTGCCAGCGTGTGGCCCAGAGGGGGGAAACCCCGTCCGGGACGTGAACCGGTGAAGCTAGTCCGTTGGTGCAACGGGGGAAACACTAGCGTAACCGTCTATCGAAAAATAGAAGGAATCCGGGATCGTGAGAAACCTCCAATCAATGGCAACCGTAGTGTCGTCGAACACCCTTCTGCGTTGAGGCGCACATGCTTCGCACACTGTTTTCCGTTGGTATTATCGCGTTGATCGGGCTCGTGGCGCTCAAGCTGGTTTTCGGGCTGCTCGGGCCACTGGTCACGCTGTTGTTTGCGCTGCTGGGTCTCGCGCTCCGCGTCCTCTTGATCGGCGCGGTTGTCTATTTCGTCATTCGCCTGGTCAGCCCGGCGACGGCTGAGCGCATTGAACGGGCGGTGCGGGGCTAGTCACCGACTCGCGCCCGATCGTCCGGCTGCCTTCCCGCTGGCGACCCCACGACCGCGACGCCTTCCCCAAAATCGGGGGTCGCGGCGTGGGTTGGTTTCAATCCGCAGAATCCCCCGCTCCGCGGTGGTGATCGTCTTCGGAACGGTCGGATAGACGGTCGTCCGTCCGGCCGCTTGCATTGCCATCATTGTCGCCGTGCTCACGCCGACCACGGGAGCGCCGGGCCCCTCCACGCCGTCCACGGCGTCCGCGACGCCGGGGCCGCTGGCCAAGATCTTCTGTGAGTTCCTCTTCGTACTGCTCGGCCAGAGCGTCTACCGGGTCATCGTACACATCGCGGTCGTCATCAGCCTCGCTGTTTGGCGCCCTGTTGGTTTCGCTGACGGGCTCGCTGCCCCCATCGTTCGAGAGCCTCTCTGAGTCCAGCCCTTCCTCCTGACTCTCGGATGTGTTGCGGCGACGGCGACCTCTGCGGCTGCGGCGATTGCGCCGCCGTTTTCTCGGAGTGCCGTCGGTGTCCGCAACGGGTTCGCCATCCGGCTCTTCGTCCCGTTCATCGCTCGGGTCCAGATCGGGATCGTCGCCGGCTTCCGCGTCCCTCTCGGCAGCCTGGTTCTCATATCGCGCGCGAGTGTTGCCTACCGCGGCGCCTGAGCTGTTCAGCCACTCCGCGCTCAGATCCTTGGCCGACGCCGGAACCACGCGCTCGGGCTCGCTCGGGGTTTCATCCGAGTCCAGCGAGGGAGCGGCGGACTGTCCATGGATCCCCGTGAATGGGGGATTGGCCGGTCGAGACGCCTGCTCGGGACGGGGGCTGAGAACCTGGTCGAGCCGATCCCGCCGTGATGATGGTGGGGCGAAAGGATCGTCGAGTTCGAGGTCCGTATTGGCGATGACAGGTGGTCCCTCGCGGTGGCGGCTTGCGCGCGGCTCAGGCCTGGTACCTGGGCGGAGGTTGGGCCGCGTGCCCGCCGGGCGCTCCGAACGGCGCTCTCGCGGCTGCTCGGGTCCCAGCTCGGAGCCCCTGTCGGGGGCCCGCTTGGCGGCAGGTTCTGGTCGAGGAGGCGCCTCGCTGTGCTGCTCACCCGCTTCCCCGCTGCGAGAAGTGCGCTGCGCGACCCGATCCCGCGCCGGTGGCTCGGCGGGATCGCGGAGTGGCGCGTCCATATCCACATCGACGACGGGCCGAGGCTGTTCCTTTGGCCGTTCACGTCGGGAAGAGCGATCGGGGCTACCACGCCCGGGCGGTGCAGTTTCTGCAACATCCCGCCCCTTGCTGCGTTGGCGATCGCGGCGCGACTCCGGAGGCGGGGCGCCGTCCAGGCCCTGAGTGCCCTCCCGATCGCGTACCTTCTCCCGCAGCCGCTCCACGGACAGCTCGGGCTCGGCGCGGCGGTTGGACCGGCGACCGTCGCGACGGTCGTCAGGCCGATCATCCTGCCTTGCTTCGCGTCGCCGGCTACTACGATCCTCCCCGACTCGGCGGTCTTCGCCTCCCTCGGCCCGCGCACCAACCACCACAGAGCGTTTGCGGGCCTGCCAGGCCCACTTCAGCGCCGCGAGTCCATCACGCATGGCCACCCGCCGCGTTTCCCGCATGCGCACACCGTACGTGGGTTCCATGGGCACCGACTCCACCCGTCGGGCGTACGGCGCCAGCCGCAGCAGCAGATCGGTGTTGGCGGTCCAGGTATCGCCTTTGAGAAACGACCCATCCTCAGCGGCCCGCAGTGCGTCGCGCAGCACGGCAATGCGCACGAGTCGCATGGATGCCGTCAGATCTCGTACCTGAGCCACGCGCACGAAGGGACGCATGGCCCACTGCGCCGCCCTGAACAGACGCTTCACCGGGACGGGAGCGTCGGCCAGCACGGTTCGCTCCCCCACGACCAGATCGGCACCGCCTTCGAAACGACGGGCGAATTCGGGGACCATGACCGGAGGGTCGGTGAAGTCCCCCTGCAGGAGCAACACCGCATCGCGGCGCGGATACCGCGTGGCGCTGGCGATATGGCGCAGCAGCGCCTCTGTCGCTCCGGCATATCCCAGGTGCTGGCGGCCGCGCAAGACCCGCACTGGCATGGCTTGCTCGTACTGCGCAGCCACCGCCGCAGTCTCGTCGGTGCTCGCGTCGTCGTACACCACGACTTCGTACTCTCGTGGGAACTCCGCAAGGACCGTGCGGAGGCGCCAGAGCAGGACGCCAATGGTGGCAACCTCGTTATGTGCGGGGATGGCGAGGTAGAGCACGGGACCGGTTACGGGGACGGAGGAGCCCGGAGAGACCTGGCGGGCGGCAGCGACTGCGTCCGATTATAACAGGACAGGCCCCAGGACGGTGCTGTTTTGGGCCTCCGGGGCGGCGACTGCGACGGCAAAGGCGTTCGCGAGGTGTTCGGGCGACATTCCCGCGCCGCGTCGCTCCTCGTAGCTTCCTCTCATGTTCGACGAGTTCCGTGACGCGCTGGGCGCGTTCTCTCAGCGCCTCGATCCTGACGAGCGCCGCCGCCGGGTTCACGCCATGCGCGAAGCCTTGGTACATGCCCGTCTGGCCCTCAGGGACCTGACGGAGGCCGTCGGGCGCACCAATGAGCGCCTGAGGGCCGAGCGCGCGGAGTTGGAAACGGTACGCCGCCGACTGGGGTATGCTGCAGATATCGGCGACCGCGAGACCGTGGCCATTGCCGAGCGGTTCGCAGCGCAGCATGCAGAGAAGGTGACGATGCTGGAAACCAAACTGATGGCGCAGCAGCAGGAGCTCACGGTCACCGAGCGGGAGTACGAGGCGATGAGCGTCGAACTGCGCCGGGTGATGTCGGGATTGCCGGCGCAGGATGCGGCGAGCACTCCCGAAGCGGCCGCCGCGCGAGAGATTGACGAGTTGCTTGGGGAGATGGCCGCGGGGCCGGCAGATGCGGTCGATGGCGCCGGGGGAGGAGCCACGCCTCCACCGCGGCGCAGCCGGGTCGAGCGCGAAGCGGACGCCGAAGCACGCCTCGCGGAGCTCAAACGCCGCATGGGCAAGTGAGTCACACCGGAGTGGCGAGGGCGGTGGCTTCGGTGACCGTGAGGGCGCGGGCAGCGGTGGGGTTGGCATTGTGTTTGGGCGCGGGGATGAGCTTCGTGCCTCGCGACGGTCGCGCACAGAATCAACGCCCCGATTCCTCGCACCCCGGCGCCAAACCCGTATCGAGTCAGGGCCGGTTGCCAGTTACCGGGTGTGCGGGGCAGCCGATCAGCGAAGTCGTCATCTTCTCGCAACCTCCCTTCAAGGACCGCTTGCCGGCGCAGCTCGATTGGGGGCGCCAGCTCGCGCGCATGCTCCATACGGAGACCCGCGACGAGATCATTCGCCGGTTTCTCCTGTTCAAGGTTGGTGATCCCTGCGATCAGATCAAGCGGGCGGAATCCGAGCGTATCCTGCGTGCGCAGCCGTTTCTCGTCGATGCGCGGATTCGCGCATACGACGATGAAAAGGGCGGCGTGCGACTTGAAGTGGAAACGCGGGACGATTTCACCTTGATCGTGGAGCCCCGCATGCGGACCTCGTCGCCGCGGTTTCGGGGGATCCGGCTTGGTGATGCCAATGTCAACGGATCAGCCACACTGGCGGCCGTCGAGTGGCGCGATGGCCTGGCGTACAATGACGTGTGGGGTGTCGAATACAGCGACTATCAGTTTGGTGGAGGAGGGCACGAGCTCCATGTGATGGGCCGACGAAATACCTTCGGCCAACGCATGGAACTCGAGGTGGTACGCCCGTACTACACCGACCTGCAGCGCTTTGCCTGGCAGGCGCTGATTGGCGGCACGCGGGAGCCACAACGTCTGGTTCGCTCGGGGTTTCCGGACAATGCCGTGAATGTCAGTCGTCGCTACTACAATCTCAGCGCCGTCACGCGCATGGGATCGGTGGGCCGACTCCGACTGATCGGATTATCGCTGACGCGTGAACAGACGCGCGCGGACTCGACCCCCATCATGCTCACCCCGGAGGGAGTGCGTCGTGATACCATCAACGCAGCGCCGCTGGCGTTCCGTCCGCAGAACGTCGCGCGCGTGAACCTGCTGCTGGGTGTGCGCGCCATTCGCTTCGTGACGGTGCAGGGTTTCGACGCACTGGCAGGACCGCAGGACGTGCGCGTGGGCGCACAGGTGGGGCTCGTGGGCGGGCAATCCCTGTACCTCGGGCCGCATTTCGATCGTGATCGCTACTTCTCGTCGAACATCTACATTGGCGCCGGCAACGAGAAGTGGTTCGGGGCGGTGCAGGGGACGACGGAAGCGCGGTATGATCTGGAGAGCCGGCAGCTCTGGAACATCATCAGCAGTGGGCGCGCCGCGTGGTATTTCCGACCCGCTGTTCGGCAGACCACCGTGGTCGAGGCCGGCTGGACGACGGCGCGACGCATGCAGAGTCCTTTTCAGGTCTCCCTGGCCGATCCGGACGGTGGGGTGATGGGACACAGCGAGTCCCGGGATCCCGGTGCCCGACGTTTCATCCTGCGTGGGGAGCAGCGCCTGGTGGTTCCCACGCGCTTCAATGTGGCGGATGTGGGGCTGGCCGCCTTCGTCGAGGCGGGACGCTTGTGGGCCGAGCACTCGGTACCGTATTCGGTGGATTCGCCGTGGCGTGGCTCGGTGGGCGTGTCGCTGTTGGCGGCACTTCCACCGCGCTCACGGCGGATGTGGCGGCTCGATCTTGGCGTCCCGGTCTCGAGCGATCCCCGCCGTCGCATCGAGATACGCATCTCAGGCGTTGATCGAACGCGCTCGTTCTGGCGGGAACCCAACGACGTGACGATCTCTCGGGAACGCACGTCGCCGTCGAGTCTATTTACCTGGCCGTAGGCGACGCGCGGCCGACGGCTGCTGGAAGCGTGTGGTCGGCTGGCATCAATTTCCCTCGGAAACCCCAGCCATCATCTTTCGGATCGGGACGATCATGAGGGCGAGGATCGCGGTCGAAATGAAAAGGGCGATCGCGGTCCCGCTGAACACCGCCGGCGTCTGTTCCAGTTTGCTTGGATCGACGTGGCCACCAACCAGACCCGCCACGAGATTGCCCACCGAGGCTGCGAGGAACCAGATGCCCATCATCTGTCCGACATACCGACGCGGCGCCAGCTTCGTCATCGATGACAGGCCCACGGGACTCAGGAACAGTTCACCGGCCGTCTGAAAGAAGTAGCTCGCAATCAGCCACCACGGCGATACGAGTACGCTCCCTCCGCTGGCAACGACCTGATTGGCGGCGAAGATCATGAGCAGGAATCCCACGCCTGCCATGGCGAGCCCGATGGCGAACTTCGTGGGGCTCGACAGGTCAATCTTTCGTGCGGCGAGCGCGCCCCACATGAGCGCGAACACCGGGGAGAGCGCGATGATGAATGCCGAGTTCACCGTTTGGAACCACGTGGCCGGAATCTCGAAGCCGAACAGGTTGCGATCGGTGAAGTCGTTCGCGAACAACTGGAGCGAGGTGGGGGCCTGCTCGAACGCGGCCCAGAAGATGGCGGCGAACACGAAGAGCACGAAGATCACCGCACTGCGCTTCTTCTCTGCCGTGGTGAGTCCACCGAAGGCGAAGATGTACGCAAAGAACGCGACGGCGAGCCCAACGAGAATGAAGGTCATGGCGCTGCCGATGGCCAGCGGATCGACCGTGATGATCCCCATCGCCGTCAGGACGAAGACCAGTGCGAGTGCGGCCAATCCGCCCAGTGTGGCCTTCTTCACCAGTCCCTCGCGTTGGGCCTGCACCGTGGGATCGGGATCGCGCACGATGTCGGTGCCGATGGTACCGAGCACTTTGGGGGCGCCAAGCCAGAAGCCGATCAGGCCAAGGGCCATACCCACGCCTGCCGCACCGAATCCCCAATGCCAGCCCACCCGTTCACCGAGATAGCCGGTCACCAGCTGACCTATCAGTGCGCCGGTATTGATGCCCATGTAGAAGATGGAGAACCCCGCATCCCGACGCGCGCCACCTTCGGGATACAGATCGCCAACGATGGCGGAGATATTCGGCTTGAGCAGGCCTGTTCCCAGGACGATCAGAATGAGGCCGAGGAAGAAGAAGGGTTTGCCCAGACCATCGCCGGCAAATCCCGAAACGCCAATGGCCAGATGCCCGCCGGTGATCAGGACGGCGCCGACAAGAATGGCCTGACGTAACCCCAACCATCGATCCGCGATCCACCCGCCAGGCAGCGACGCGAGATACACACAGGCTGCGTAGATGCCAACAATGGTCGAGGCCTCTGTGCGTTCGAATCCGAATCCGCCCTGGGTGAGCGCGGCCGACATGAACAGCACCAACAGTGGTCGGAGGCCGTAGTACGAGAAGCGCTCCCACATCTCGGTCGAGAACAACAGACCGAGTCCCTTCGGGTGACCGAAGAACGAGTGGTCCTGACTGGGGGCGACGGGAGAAGTCACGAGACGGGGACCATGGTGGAGGGTTCCTTGTGGCAGGCGACGAAATGACCGGGGCTCTTTTCCTCGAGGGGCGGCACGAGCTGGGTACAGGTGGCGTCCTTGAGCGGGTGCGGGCAGCGTGGGTGGAACACACAGCCTCGAGGCGGATTCGCCGGTGAGGGTGGGTCACCGGGAAGCAGGATACGCTGTCGGATGGCACCCGGCTCGGGCACTGGAATCGCGGAGAGCAGGGCCTGGGTATACGGCATGCGCGGCGTTCCGAACAACTCGCGGCGGGGTGCCAGTTCCACGATGCGGCCGAGGTACATCACGGCCACCCGATCCGCCATATGTGCCACCACCGCCAGATCGTGTGCAATGAAGAGGTAGGCAAGGCCGCGATCGCGCTGCAGATCCTGCAGCAGATTCACCACCTGCGCCTGCACACTGACATCAAGCGCGGACACTGGTTCGTCGCACACGATGAAACGGGGCTCCACGGCCAGCGCGCGTGCGATCCCGATGCGTTGCCGTTGACCACCGGAGAATTCGTGTGGATAGCGCGCGGCAAACTCCGGACGCAACCCCACTTCATCCAGCAATCGCGCCACGTGGCGGTCGGCCTCTGCACCTTCGGCGATCTGATGCACCAGAAGCCCCTCGCGGATTGCCGCGCCGATGGTCATGCGTGGATTGAGCGACCCGTAGGGGTCCTGAAATACGATCTGCATGTGGCGCCGCATGCGCCGCAGTGCCTCACCGCGCAGCGCCAGCAGATCCGTTCCTGCGAAGGTCACCTGGCCACTGGTCGGTTCGATGAGACGCAGCAGCGCGCGGCCGGTGGTGGTCTTCCCACACCCAGACTCGCCGACGAGGGCCAGGGTCTCGCCGGCAAGCACATCAAATGACACCGCATCAACGGCCTTCACGGCTCCCGTTACCCGCTGCAGCAACCCGGTACGGATTGGGAAGTGCTTGGTGAGATGGCGAACCGAGAGGAGCGGTGCGGTCTGGCTCATGCCGTCACGTCCGCGACCGACAGGCGACGGGTTGGTTCTTCGACCAGATGACAGCGTGCCCGATGCCCCTCGCCAACGGGGAGTAGTCGTGGCTCCTCGTGCACGCAGCGCTCGAAGGCGTGCGGGCACCGATCACGGAAGCTGCATCCGCTGGGCAGCGCACCGGGTGGCGGGACGCTGCCGCGGATGGTCACGAGGCGAGCTCGCGCGTCGTTCAGGCGCGGCATCGCCGCCATGAGACCCTCCGTATACGGATGGATCGGTGCTGCGAAGAGCGCTGCGACCGGCGCTTCCTCCACGACGCGACCGGCGTACATCACCAGCACCCGTGACGCCATCTCCGCGACCACACCCAGATCGTGCGTGATGAGCAGCAGGGCCATGCCCGTCCGGTCACGCATCGTACGCAGGAGATCAAGGATCTGGGCCTGAATGGTGACGTCGAGGGCCGTGGTGGGCTCGTCGGCAATCACAAGCGTGGGGGCGAGCACCAGCGCCATGGCGATCATCACGCGCTGCCGCATGCCGCCGGAAAGTTCGTGGGGATACTGTCCAGCCCGCGTCGCCGGATCAGGGATTCCGACCTGCCCCAGCATCTCCACGGCGCGGGCCCGGGCTTCACGTGCACGGCATTTCGTATGAACAGCCACGACTTCGGCGATCTGATCGCCAACGGTGAGCACGGGATTGAGCGCGGTCATCGGTTCCTGAAAGATCATGGCCATCCGCCGGCCCCGTATGGACCGCAACGAGGCCTCGTCCATGCGCAACAGGTCCTGACCATCGAAACGGATGTGCGACTCCGCAGCGATCTGTCCCGGTGAGGGTACGAGTCGCAGCAGGGAGAGGGCCGTCATCGACTTGCCGCAGCCAGACTCGCCTACGAGGCAAACGGTTTCACCGGCCGCGACGGTGAAGTCCACGCCGTCCACCACACGGACATCGGCCGTGGCGGAGGGGAACGCTATACGTAGCGCCTGCACATCGAGCAGGGCATCGGAAACAGGAGCGGTCACGGTCGGGAAACGTGTGCCGGGGCGAAGCGGTCGCGCAAGGCGTCCCCCACCGCGTTGCAGAGCAGTACCGCACCCACGGTCGCGAGTCCGGGAAACACCGCAATCCACCACTCGGCGTCGATCGCGCCGGTACCGTCATGCATAATGGTTCCCCAGCTTGCGGTGGGAGGCTGGATGCCAAGCCCGAGGAAGCTCAACCCGGCCTCGAGTGCGATGGTGTTGGCCACTGCGAAGGTGCCGCTCACCGTGAGCAGGGGGATCAGATGTGGCAGGAGGTGGTGGAAGAATAGGCGAACGCTTCGCACCCCTACGGCGCGAGCGGCCAGTGCGAACTCGCTGCACCGCAGGGCATCGAGTTCATCGGTTACCTGCCGTGCCGTGGCGAACCAACCGGTGAATGCCACCAGCAGCACCAGCCCCGGAACAGAGAGGGGCCCCAGGAACGCGGTGAAGGTGAGCAGCACGAGAAGCCGCGGCACTGACATGGCCACGTCGATGCCGCGCCGAAGCACAGACGATAGCGCCCGCGGTGCGAAGGAGGTTGCTGCCCCATAGGTGGTGCCGAGCACGAGACTCAGCGTGACGGCCGCACCTGCGAATCCCAGCGAAACCCGGGCGCCGTAGAGGACGCGACTCAAGAGGTCCCGCGAGAAACGATCCGTTCCGAAGGGATGAGCGACCGACGGATGCACGCCGCGCAAGGCGAGGAGATCGAGTTGTGCCTCCGGTGAAAACGGTGCAAGCCAGGGGGCGCCGATCGCGACAAGCACGAGGGTCAGCAGGAGCAGCCACACCAGCGTGGGCGCGCGCGCGGGAGAGCCAGACACGGAGCGTGCCGATCGCAGTACATCCCGGGGCCCAGGGGCCTGCGAGATCATCTCCATCATGACGCCAGACGCCTCGCGTCAGACGGTCCGGCCATCGCCCGCCCGTCGTCCGGACCCGAATCGGTTCGCAGCCTCGGATCCGCAAGTTCCCGCAGCCATTCAGCAAGCCAGGCGCCGAGTGCCGTGAGTGTGCTTCCCAGCACCACGCATGCCGCAACGACGGCGTAGTCGCGCGAGGAGACGGCGCGTAGAAGCGCGTAGCCAAGTCCGGGCCAACTGAAGATCTGTTCCACGAACACCACGCCCGCGAGATAGGAGGGCAACAGGATGCCCCCCAGCGTGATCACCGGGAGCAGCGAGGCCCGCCAGGCATTGCGCAGCACCCGCGCGCGTCCGAGGCCACTGGCTTCCGCGGTTCGGACAAACGGAAGGCCAATGGTCTCCTGCATGCTGCGGCGTTGATAGCGGGCAAAGGTGGCGATCCCCACCGCCGTCACCGAGGTGACCGGCAGCACCAGGTGCCACAGGCGATCGAGGAGTTGCCTGCCAGGCGAAAGGTATGTGTACAGTTCGCTGGTCACGCCGGTCGCGGGCAGCACGTGCCATGTGCGCGAAAAGATCAGGAGCAGCGCCATGGCCAGCCAGAATTCCGGAACCGAATAGACAACCAGCATCAGCGTTGACGTGAATCGATCGCCACGGGACCCCGTCCGCACTCCCTGCCAGGCGCCGATCCACACTCCGCCCAGCACGCTCAGTGCAAAGGCGGGTACGATGAGCATGAGGGTATTGGGTAAGGCATCGCCCAGGACGGCGGAGACGGGCCGCTGCTGTTGGGTGGACCATCCCAGATCACCACGCAGCAGCGCGCCCAGCCATCGGAAGTATTGTGCGGCGAGCGGTTCGTCGAATCCGTACAGAGCCCGCATGCGAGCCCTCACCTCGGTAGGCACGCCTTCCCCGAGGGCGGAGGCCGGATCCCCGGGCGCGAGGTGCAGGCACAGAAAGGCCAGTGTGGCCGCCGCGAGAATCACCAACGCGCACTGCCAGGTGCGTGCAAGCAGGCGTGTCGACACGGTCAGCGTGGCGCCGTTGCGAGCCCGATACGATCGCGATCGATACGGCGTGTGGGGTCAACTTGCCAATCGGCCAGATCCGCATACCATCCGTCGGCACGCAGAGGTGGCACGATGAAACGGGTGTGCAGGGCCACGGGTGCGCGCTGCTCGACCAACCACACCGCCGGCGCATCATTCACAATCTGCTGGAACGCACGGGCCCAGTAGCGGTGATTCGCGGCGGGGTCGAAGCTCGCGAGCGCACTGTCCACCGCGGCGTCGAACACGGGGCTGCGATACTGTCCCACGTTTCCGGAGCCCTTGCTGGTCCATGTCTGTCGGGTACCCACCAGGCCAGGCACGACGGACCACCCACCGAGATAGGTGTCGAAGTGGCCTTCGTCCGAGCGTGTCGAGAAGGCATTGACTTCGAGCACGAGTGGCTTGGCTTCTGCACCGACGGCCCGGAACTGTTCCTGCAACAACACCCCCAGCGCGCGACGGCCTGCACTGGAACTCGGCACCAGCATCTCGAACGACAAGCGGTGTCCGTCACGCTCGCGAATGCCATCGCCATCGCTATCGCGCCAGCCGGCCGAGTCGAGCAGTGCGCGTGCATGCGCCGGATCGTGGGGGAGCTGCGTGAACGCGGTCGTGTCGGGAATGAGCGCGCGGGGCGCGGGCCCCAACGCCACGGTGCCCAGCGAATCGTAGGCATTCTGGACGATTCTGGCGCGATCCACCGCCATATGCAGGGCGCGACGCACGGCGACGTCGGCGAATAACGGATGCGGTTTGGTGAGGTCGCGCGGGTCCCGGAAGTTGAAGCCGAGGAAGAGATACTGCAGCGCCCGATTGTCGACGAGACGCAAGGAAGGCGTCCGGGCGATCTGTGCGAGGTCGCCCGGCCTGATGTACTCGAAGAAATCCGCTTCGCCAGCGAACAGCTTCACCATCGCCGCCCCGAAGTCGCTGGCGATGCTCCAGATCACCCGATCGAGTTTCGCGCGACCACGCGGGTTGGCGGTGTCGGCGACAACTTCAACCCGCTGCCCGGCCACCCAGCGTGCAAAGCGGAACCGACCACTGCCCACTGGTTGGCGTGCAAACGGGGAGGCCGGGAGATCCTTCATTGGGATCGTCGCAAGGAGATGCGACGGCAGGATGTACATGTGGTAAGTGGCATCCTGGAACTGCTGCGGCGTGCGTCGTTTGAACCAGAACACCGCCGTGCGGGAATCGCGTACCGAGACCGAATCGATATTGCCCAACATCGAACGATTGCTGACCGCCAGCGAGTCTGACGTGTACACGCGGAAGGTGTACTGCACGTCGGAGGCGACCACCGGCTGTCCGTCATGCCAGCGGGCGAGCGAGTCAATGGTGAACGCGATGGAGAGCGAGTCCGTGGCCCAGGTCCAGGAGGATGCGAGACGGGGGCGGAAGCCACGGTCACCAAGCGTCTCGAGTGCCGGACCAATCTCGGCGAGCCGATCGAAGAGGGCGCTGATAACGGCGGCATCCTGACCCGCTTCGGAGACCGGAGGCAGCAGTGTGGTGGGTTCGGCCGGCATCGCTACGATGAGCGTCCCGCCCGTGTCACCTGGCGTGGTGCTTGCACGGTCAGCACTACCGCAGCCGACGAGCAGGGCAAGTGGCGCGAGCAGGGCCAACCACGAGTGGTTCGACGTGCGGAGGGAAGGCATCGTGTCAGGTGGGTGGCGGAGGCAGAGTGATCAGGTACGATGCGAAGGGGCCATCAGCGGCGCCAGAGTCGATTGTGATCGAGAAATGCGGCTTCTCGTGTGCCGATGTCATCGAGCAGCGACGCGTGCGGCGTAAAGTCCGTCACGAGGGCAGCGGGATGCACTGTCTCCAGCCGCTGTCTCACGGCGGCGCTCAACACAGCGGCGGTCTGCGTCTCGTCGTGTGTGGGCAGAAACTCTCGCAGGGTGGCAGTTGCCGGGATTGCCGGCAGGGGGTGGATGGCAGCGCGGGAGAGCAGCGCCTGGTCGTCCTGCAACAGAATGCTGCCATGCTGCAGGTAACGTTTCCCCTGTCGCCAGACGGCGCTTCCCACGAGCTTGCGCCCCCGCACGACCAGTTCGCCCTGGGCGGGCATGTCGAAACAGACCGGACCGTCGGGTACCACGGGGGGCTGCACGCCGGCACGGATCACGGGGATGCCGAGATCTTGCAGCGCGCCGCACAGGATGCCGTTGATGGCGTCATACGCATCTCGCCATCCGAGATCCTCGTGCAGTTCCCAGGTGACACTGTAGGTCACCTCCCTGGCGTGCAACAAGGCACGGCCACCGGTGGGCCGTCGGACGGCGGCCAGCCCTGCCTCCGCAATACTGGCTGCACTGAAGCGTCCCTCGACCCGTTCGTTTCTCCCGAAGGAGATGGTCGGGGTGGCCCACCCGTACCAGCGCCAGACCCCCGTCTCGGGCGAAGCGGCAGCCATGAGTGCGACATCGGTGGCCATGTTGCGCGGGCCATCGGCGCGGGTGTGGGACCAGACCGACCAGCTAGCCGGGAGGACCGCTCGGCGGAGAGACATTCCGATTAAATTAGACACGCTGCGGCCTGGGTGGTTACCGCGGCGATGAGTCCCAGTGCGGCTTCCGTTACTTCCTGCGCTTCCCGCTGCTTCCATCGGGCGCGGCCGCGAGGCCCGCTCGCTTCTTGAGGATGGTCATGGCCCTGCGTACCATCTCGTCCGCGTCCACGACGGGCGATTCATTCATTCCGCGTCATGTGGGTCCCAACGCCGCAGAACAGCAGGAAATGCTGTCGGCTCTTGGTTACCCTTCGCTCGACGCCTTCATCGATGCCGTTGTGCCGCCAGCGATCCGCTTTCGCGGTACGCTGCAGACAGGCACCGCACAGACGGAAACCGAAGTGCTCGCCTCGCTGCGCACGATGGCGGCCCGGAATCGGATTTACCGATCCTACATCGGCATGGGCTACTACGGCACGCACACGCCGCATGTCATCCTGCGGAATGTCATGGAGAATCCAGCCTGGTATACGGCGTACACTCCATACCAGGCGGAGATTGCGCAGGGACGTCTTGAAGCCCTGCTCAATTTCCAGACCATGATCATCGATCTGACGGGGCTCGAGATCGCGAACGCCTCGTTGCTGGATGAGGGCACGGCTGCGGCTGAAGCGATGGCGCTGGCCTTCGCGGCGAAGGGGAGTGACAGTCGCAACGTGTTGCTGGTTGCAGCCGACTGCCATCCGCAGACGATTGCGGTGGTGGAAGCCCGCGCGCAGGCACGCGGCATCGAAGTGAAGGTGGAAGACGCCTCGCGCCTGCGCTGCGATGATACCGTGTTTGGTGTACTGCTC
This sequence comes from uncultured Gemmatimonas sp., assembly GCA_964586985.1. Classification (GTDB taxonomy): domain Bacteria; phylum Gemmatimonadota; class Gemmatimonadetes; order Gemmatimonadales; family Gemmatimonadaceae; genus Gemmatimonas. The sequence goes on from CAZPJX010000008.1 coordinate 20,984, forward strand.
CAGTACCCCGGCACGGACGGCGTGGTGGTGGACTATCGCGGGTTGTGCGAACAAGCGCAGGCCGCCGGTGCGATGACCATCGTGGCCAGCGATCTCCTCGCCCTCTGCCTGCTGACCCCGCCGGGTGAGTGGGGCGCCGATATCGTGGTGGGCAGTTCGCAGCGTTTTGGCGTGCCCATGGGCTACGGTGGTCCGCACGCGGCGTTCTTTGCCACACGTGACGAATACAAGCGGTTGCTGCCGGGGCGCATCATTGGCCTGTCCCGGGATGTGGAGGGTGCGCCGGCGCTGCGCATGGCACTGCAAACGCGCGAGCAGCACATCCGACGCGAGAAGGCCACCAGCAACGTCTGCACGGCGCAGGTGCTGCTGGCCGTCATGGCTGGGATGTATGCAGTGTATCACGGCCCCGAGGGACTCACCCGGATCGCAGAGCGCGTCCATGGTCATGCCATGACGCTCGCAGCCGGTCTGGAGAAGCTTGGCTTCGCCATCATGCACGAGCATTACTTCGACACCGTGCGGGTCGAGGTGGGACACAATGGGCAGCAGGATATTCTGGCAGCGGCCGAGGCCCGACAGATCAACCTGCGGGTGCTCGAGCCGGGCACCCTCACGGTCTCCATCGATGAGACCACCACGGCGGCCGATATCGCCGATCTCTGGGCCGTCTTCAACGGGAATGCGGCGCCCGGTTTCTCCTATGACGAGATCGCGGCCGGCGTGGACCCCCGGTACGACGAGCGCTTCCGCCGCGTATCTCCCTTCCTGACACACCCGACGTTCCATCGGTACCACAGCGAGACGGAGATGCTGCGCTATCTCCACGCGTTGCAGGCAAAGGATTTCTCGTTGGTGCACGGCATGATCCCGCTCGGTTCGTGCACGATGAAGCTGAATGCCACGGCGGAAATGATCCCGGTGACCTGGGCTGAGTTCGGGCAGTTGCATCCCTTCGCGCCGCGCGCACAAGCGGAAGGATATGCGCAGTTGTTCCGCGAGTTGGAGCACGATCTGGCCGAGGCCACCGGGTTTGCCGGGGTGTCGCTGCAACCGAATGCCGGCTCGCAGGGGGAATACGCCGGCCTGCTGGTCATTCGCGCCTATCATCAGGCGCGGGGTGACGCGCATCGCACCGTGTGCCTCATTCCGCAGTCGGCGCATGGGACGAATCCTGCCAGTGCGGTCATGGCAGGCTTCTCGGTGGTGGTCGTGAAGACCGATGCCGACGGCAACATCGATGTGGCCGATCTCGAAGCCAAGGCGGTGCAGCATGCGGCGAACCTTGGCGCGTTGATGGTGACCTATCCGAGCACGCACGGCGTCTTCGAGGCCAGCATCAAGGATATCACGGCCATCATCCATACGCACGGCGGTCAGGTGTACATGGATGGTGCGAACATGAATGCGATGGTTGGCATCGCGCGTCCCGGCGATCTCGGCGCTGATGTGTGCCATCTCAACTTGCACAAGACATTCTGTATTCCGCACGGCGGCGGTGGGCCTGGCGTGGGGCCCATCGGCGTGGCCTCGCAGTTGGTGCCATACCTGCCCACCCATCCGATCGTACCGGTCAGCGGTGAAGAGGCAATCGGGCCGGTGTCCGCCGGGCCGTGGGGCAGCGCCAGCATCCTGCCCATCTCGTATGTGTACATCAAGCTGATGGGGGGCGAAGGCCTTGCGCTGGCGACGAAGATCGCCATTCTCAGCGCCAACTACATCGCCAAGCGGCTGGAGCCGCATTATCCCGTGCTGTATCGCGGTCAGAACGGCCTCGTGGCGCACGAGTGCATTCTGGATACACGCGGTGCCAAGGCGGCCGGCGTCGAGGCCGAGGACCTGGCCAAGCGACTCATGGACTACGGCTTCCATGCGCCGACGCTTTCCTTCCCCGTGGCCGGCACCCTGATGGTGGAGCCTACGGAAAGCGAGTCGAAGGCGGAAATCGACCGCTTCATCGAAGCGATGATCGGGATTCGGGAAGAGATCGCGGCGGTGGAGCGTGGCGAGGCCGATCGGGAAGACAACGTGCTGAAGAACGCTCCGCATACGGCGGCGCACTGCACCAGCGATACCTGGACGCACCCGTACACACGGCAGCAGGCCGCGTATCCCACCGCATGGACCCGCGATCGCAAGTTCTGGCCCGCCGTACGCCGGGTGGAGAGTGCCTATGGCGACCGGAACCTCATCTGCGCCTGTCCGCCAATCGAGGAATACTCGGCGTAAGAACGGCGTGAATGTCAGACGGCCCCCGGTCACGTGAAGTGACCGGGGGCCGTCGTGCGTCGAGGAAAGCAGTTGTTGGCTGGAGTGTGCAGGCCAACCGTACGAATTCCCGATCAGCCGCCGACCAATGCCGCGTAATCGCCCGCTGACATGAGGCCAGCATCACCGCCGGGAGCGAGTCGCACCTTGATCATCCACCCATCGCCGTAGGGATCGGTGTTGATCAGGGCCGGCTCGCCATCGAGGCGGCCGTTCACTTCCACGACCTCACCGGACACTGGCATGAACAGCTCGGACACCGCCTTCACCGCTTCCACCGTACCAAACACATCGTGGGATCCATACGACGTGCCCACCTTGGGCAGTTCGATGTAGACGATGTCGCCCAGTTCGCCCTGCGCGAAGTCGGTGATGCCAATGGCAACGACACCGCTGTCCTCGAGGGTGCGGACGTACTCATGTTCCTTCGTATACCGCAGGTCGGCGGGGATGTTCGTCACAGTGACTACACGAAAAAGGGAAAGCGTTCAGCAGGTAGTATCCGTCCTTGACGCCTGTTGCGGAAGCGGGGGGTCGGGCGGACGTGGGGGTAGCGCCTGCAATTGCGCCCAGAGCGCGTCGACCCGGGCCTCGAGTTCGGCCCGGCTGCCGTCATTCTCGATGATCCAGTCCGACCCGGCGCGCTTGCGCTCGATCGGCCACTGCGCATTGATCATGGCCTGCGCGTCATCGAGGGGCAGGCCCCGGTCACGCATCATGCGCTCGAGGCGCAGGGCAACGGGTGCGTCCACAAGGATCACACCATCAAAGCCGTGCTCGAGGCCGAGCTCGAAGAGCAGCGGAATGTCCGAAATCACCATGCGGTCTCCGCGCGCGGCAGCGGTATACAGGGCCTCTTCCCGCAGGCGCCCGACAGCGGGGTGCACGATGGCGTTCAGGGCCTCACGCGCGATGGGATCGTGAAATACGGTGATACGCAGGGCCGCCCGGTCGAGTGACCCGTCAGGGCGGAGCATGCGGGTGCCGAAGCGTTCGATGATGGCATCGAGTCCAGGTGTCCCCACCGCGACCGCGTCACGGGCCAGCAGGTCGGCGTCGATGATCGTTGCCCCTCGTGCGGCGAGCATGGCGGCGACGGTGGACTTGCCGGAGGCGATGTTCCCGGTGAGTGCGAGGTGAAGCATGAAGTGAACCATCGCCCGGTGGACCCCAATGGTCCAGCGTTCCGAGCAACCGGTGATGACTCTTCTCCGGCAAACGCGAGGAGCCCGGGGCGGCACGCTCCCGGGCTCCTGCTGCGGTCTGGACATGGGCTGATACGGACCGCCGAACTCTCGGACAGATCAGGCCGCAGCCGAATCCTGCATCTCGTCATCGTGATCGGCCACCTGTCGGCGTTTTTCGCGGTTGACGAGCAGCTCCTGGATCACCCAGTGGGCCCCCCCGCGCAGTCGGATCTGATGTGGTGTACATCCCAGGTATCGCTGACAGGTGTTTCGGAATGCGCTGCCCGAGGGGAAATCGAGCGCGCTGGCGACCCCGTCGGCGCTGCGTGACCCATCTTCCAGCATGCTGGCGGCCACGATCAGGCGTCCCCAGGTGAGCAGCTGGTGTGGCGGTGGCAACTGCGCACCTTCCAGACGCTTCGAAAGCAGTCGACGAGAAACGGCGATCAGACGCGCAAGACTGTCCGGTGTGAGCCGCTCATGGGCTCGGGTCACTGACAGCATCACGGCATCACGCACCACGCTGCGCAGCCCTGCCAGGTGTGGCTTGAGCAGACTGGACACGCTGCGCGCTTCGGCCTGATCGAGCAGTGCCGCCAGGGTCTGCGGGGTATCGGTCTCCTCCGCCACGATGAGGACGTCGATCCCGCAACGTCCCGCATCGAACATGTCGCGCGCACGTTCACGCGTCAGATCGACATATGCCACCAAGGCCGCTCGAGGCACGCGAACGCGCAATTGTCGTACGCGCTCGAAGTCCGCTCGACCGTCGACATACAGATCGAACACGACGAGGTTGATGGGTCCCCGCTCGCAGGCACGCGTCAGCGAAGTCCAATCGTCGCATGGAATGAATCGATACCGGTCACGGGCCGCCGAGCGCAGCCGCGCCAACCGGGGTTCGTGTGCGAGCAGCGTCGCGATTACGCCCATGCGACGTTCCGTTCCAGGGAAATGGAGGGGGTAGGAAAAGACATCACCATGAGGACGCAGCACCAGCAGGCGGCGTCACAGGCCTGAAACATCGAGGACCAGCGGAGACGACCACGATATGGCCGTCAACGCCGGCTTGGCGGCATTATCTGCGGGACGCCCCGTCAGGTGGTCCGGCAGACGGCGCGGCCCTCCGTCCGGCCACCCGCTTGAGGAGTCAGGCCGACGGGAAGAGCTGCTGCTGTGCTGCGTCCCGTCGTGGCACGCTATGACACGCGCGGCATCTGGCCTCGTAGGAATCGGCCGCACCCACCATGATGGTGGGTGACTCCCAGGGTGCCGGCCTCCCATCGATGAGTCGCTGATTGCGGCTGGCAGGCGACCCGCACATCACGCAGATGGCGTGCAGTTTGTCGACGATCTCCGCGACGGCCATGAGCTGGGGCATGGCGCCGAAGGGCTCACCACGGAAATCGGTGTCCGTGCCGGCGAGGATGACGCGACGGCCACGATCTGCCAGGCTTGTGGCAACCTTCACCACACCGGCATCGAGGAACTGCGCCTCGTCGATGGCGATGACCTGTGCCATCGGATCGAGGCGCAACAGAATCTGCGCTGATGAGTCCACCGGCGTTGCCTCGAAGCTCCGCCGGTCATGACTCGATACGGCCCACAGGCCGGCGTACCGATCATCCAGATGCGACTTGAAGACCTGTACGCGCTTGCGCGCGATCGTGGCGCGGCGGACACGGCGGAGCAGCTCCTCTGTCTTGCCGCTGAACATCACGCCGGCGATGACCTCCATCCAGCCGCCGGTGATCTGAAATCCGCCGCTCATCCGTTATGCCTCTGCGTCGAAGTCCTCGCGGCGTTCAAACGACGGGCGGGGTGGGCGATGGGCGTGCTTCATGCGCTCGCCGCGTTCCGCCCACTCCGAGCGTCCTTCCGCGCGCTCACGCACGGGGCGATCTCCGAAGGCGCGGCGCTCGTCACCGGCGCGCGGCGCCCGGCTGCCACCTCTCGCCCCACCACGATCCCGGTCGTCGCGCGCGCCGCGCTCTCCGCGGCTGTCTGAACGGCCCTCGAAACCACTCCGGGGCCCGCGACTTCCACCGAAACCACCAGGACGTCCACCCGTGCGTTCACCCACGCGTTCGCCGCGCGGCCCGCCGAACCCGCGTCCGCGCTCACCATCACGCCCCGCGTCGCGGTCGGGCCTTCCGAGGCCGCGGTCACCGCCGCGTGCGCCACCACGTTCGAAGCTGCGGCCGCGCTCACCGCGATCCCGTCCGCGATCATCCCGAGCACCGCGATCACCCCGAGCACCGCGATCACTCCCGCGATCCCCGCTGCGGTCATTTCCGCGTGTGTCGATGCGGGCACTGAGACGGCGACCGCGCAAGGTGCTGCTCGCCAGTGCACCCACCGCCCTGGTGGCGTCCTCGGTGCTCAGCTCCACGGTGGTATGCGACTCGAAAAGCTCCACCGCGCCGATGCGATCACCGGAGATCTCCACCTCGTTGGCGATGGCGCCGACGATATCTCCCACGCGCACGCCATCGCGTTTGCCCACGGCGAGGAACAGGCGCTGGCGGCCTGCCGCCGGTGCGTCGTCGGATCGCTGCGAATCCGGGGCGTGCTCACGTGAGGGCCGGGCCCCGGCCGCGGCATGGCGCGCGCGCAGTGCAATCCCGTCACGTCGTGCCCCTTCGTAGAGGCGAACGGCGGCGGCGGCGAGTTCCAGCGCATCGTTGGTTTCGAGCAGCGGTGCGAGCAGCGCCAGCTCACTCGCTGTTGCGCCGCCGTTCGCCAGGGTCGAGCGCAGCGCTGTGCGGAGTTGCTGCACGCGATCCTCCGCACCTGCCTTGCGAATCACCGGAGTCCAGGCTTCAGCCAAACCGCTGGTAAACAACCGGAACGTGGGCAGGTCTTCAGGCAGCAGCAGGGCTACGGCGTCTACGGGACGCATGGCGACGGCCTCCACCAGGGCATCGTACGAACCGGGAGCGTCCCACAGCACGGTGAGCGCGACATGCTGTGCGCTGGGTTGGCGCGTTACCTGAATGCTCGTGCCATCCGGCGCAAGTCCGAGACGCTCGAGCGCCGCCACCGCGTCGGCTGCTCCCGCGTCGGTGCTGGCGACGATCGCCAGGGATGGTGGGTCGTGCTCGTCAAGGAGGGCACGCAGGGCATCCGCGCGACCGCCGGCCGATGTGAGCAGAAAACGCGGTGTAATGGCGAGCGGCGTCTCGCCAACGACGACGGGAGACAGGCGACGTGCGCGTCGCAGCTGTGACTCGATGAACACCGAGGTCTCGGCCGTCTCCGTTTCCAGGGTAGCGACGCGCATGACTTCACCTGGCGCATCACCCAGCAGCGCCTGCAGGGTTTCGGCCCCGTTGGCGGCAAGTACCTCGTCCAGCCCAATGATTACCACGACCTGCAGGAGCTGCAGGTCGAGCGCCGCATCACGACGCAGGCTAAGGAGGTCGGACGCCGTGCCCGAGACCACGGCCACCGGGCCGGCGGCCAGGACGCGCCGAGCCCGCAGGACGCTAGTGACGGGAACGACCCGACAGGAATTGGTGCTGAGGAGGCGGCGCGCCTGTGCTGCAGCCGCCAGCGCCTGCTCGAGAGTGGGGGTGATGACGAGGCAGGTGGGCGTGGCGGTATCCCCCGCCTCCCGGCTCCGTTCGATTCCCGGCCGCATGGCCGCTGCCATCATGCGTAGATCCGCCGGTCCCTGCAGCACCACGTGCTGGCTCCGCGTCGCCCCTGGCGACGTCTCTTCCCGTTCCTGCTCGCTCACGTCCCACTCCGTCAATTGTCTGTCAGCTCGGCCGCCCTACGGCCGGTACCTGGTTGCGCCGCGTGGCGCATACCTGTGAAAGTTACACAAGTCCGCCCACAAAACCCACTCCAACCCCGGTTTGCCCATGTCGCTGATTTTCCAGCCTTCGCAGAACATCGTCCGACTCAAGGAATCCGCCACTCTGGCGGTGGCCGCGAAGGCCCGTGCGCTCAAAGCCGCTGGAAAATCCGTGATTGATCTCGGGGCCGGCGAGCCCGACTTCGATACGCCGGTGTTCATCCGGGAGGCGGCCGTCGAAGCCATGAATGCCGGACACACGCACTACACGGCCACCGAGGGCATCCTGCCGCTTCGGGAAGCGATCGCGGCCGATGCCAATCGGATCCAGGTGCAGGGGACGCCCGTGACGCCCGCCGAAGTGGTGGTCTCGAGCGGGTCCAAGCAGTCGCTCTACAACGCCTGCGTGTGCTGTTTTGGCCCCGGCGATGAAGTGCTCGTGCCCACGCCTTCGTGGACAAGCTATTACGAGATGATCGAACTCGCGCGCGCCGTTTCGGTACCGGTGTTCGGTGATCCGGCCAATTCGCTCAAGGTCACCGCGGAACAGCTCGCGGCGGCCGCTACGCCGCGCACCCGAGGACTGATGCTCAACTCGCCAAGCAATCCCACGGGTGCGGTGTACTCCCGTGAGGAGCTGGCGGCTATTCTGGCTTTGGCGGCGGAGCGCGGCTGGTGGGTGATCTCCGACGAGATCTATCTGCGCATTGCCTACGAGGGCGACGCGCAATCGGCGCTGGAAATTGCCCCCACACGCGACAACCTCATCGTGATCAACGGCGTGGCGAAAGCCTATGCCATGACCGGATGGCGGATTGGTTGGTCCATTGCCCCAGTCGCGGTGACGAAGGCGATGACGGCGTTCCAGTCACACACGACCTCCAATCCCTCGTCGGTTTCCCAGTACGCGACACTGGCCGCGCTGGCCCGCCGTGATGAGGCTGATGCCGCGGTGCATTCGATGGTGCAGGCCTTCCGCGAGCGGCGGGATGCCGTGGTCGCGGCGCTGTCCGCTTTCCCGTCTGTGCGGTATGTCCATCCGGCCGGCGCGTTCTACGTCTACGTGAACGTCGAGGGTTTCCGAGGGGCGGCCGATCCGGGTGCGGCGTTTGCTGCTGCCGTGCTCGAGGAGTACGGGGTTGCCGTCGTACCAGGAAGTGCCTTCCTGACACCCGGTTGGATTCGTGCCAGCTACGCGACGACGCAGTCCGTGGCGGTCGATGGGCTGACGCGGGTTGCACAGTGTCTCACGCGGTAAGCGTCATCCACGCGCACGTGCCTCCGCGCGCCCGCTCTCACATCCTTCTTCCCAACGGTCGATGATCACGACGATCGTGCTGGTGCAGGCGGACCCGAAATCGATTACGGCCTGCGCCACGGCACTGGCCGGAATCGATGGTGTCGCCGAGGTCTATTCCGTCTCGGGCGCCTGGGACCTGGTCGCCATAGTGCGTGTGCCGGACCTCGAGCGCGTTGCTGCGGTGGTCACATCGGAGTTCGCGCATGTGCCCGGCATCGTGCGAACGCAGACGCTGACGGCGTTCCGGACGTACAGTCGCAGTGATCTGGCTCAAGCCTGGGATATTGGCGTCGAATAGGCGGTAGCTGATGCCAGGGCACGCATGTCACGAGCCTCGACGCGGGCGCTGCATATCAGCAGCGCCCGCGTTCGTACTTGAAGGACTCGACCCAGGTGTCGTTCTCGAAGCGGTAGACGTAGGTCACCAAGGGGAATTCCACCATGGGCACGCCGAAGAACAATTCGGCCTTTCCGTCCCCGTCGGTATCCAGGGCTCCGAGAAACGTCCGACGCGGTTGGATGCGACTGGGCGAGACATCGGTATAGGTGTACGACGGCTTGTATCCGTAGACTCCCTTGTCGAGGACGATCATCAGATGATGCGGTCGCTCGGTGATGCGTGTGGCAGAGTCGGGGAGTGCTTCGGGATCATCGTACACCACCACGATGGTTGGCCGCGGCGATACCCCGGTGGCAAGCACGTAGACGTCGCGCTTGTAACTGCCCAGGCGCGACAGCGGAATGCCGGTGGTGGGAACCACCAGCGTATTCACCGTGGAGAGTACCGCCTGCAGTTCGCCGGGGCTCAGCGCCGTGACTGCCGGGCGGCTGAGGGGCTTGGTGCCGCTCGTGAGCAGCTCCACCCGTGGATCGAGCGACGCCAGGGCGGCCGGCACGGGCGATGGACAGGGCAGGGTGTCGTGGGCCGCACCCTCCCACATCCCACGAGTGCTACGTACCGCCGCCAGGGGCTCTCCGTATCGATACGGGACGAAGCTGGCGCTGCTGTACAGATAGTCCAGATCGAATGCACGCCAACCGCGGTCACCCATGCGCAGGGAGCGCATGCCCTTCTCACCTATCGTAGCGATGGGAATGATCCGCGCCGGCGACTTGGCGCGGTCCACTCGGAACAGGACCGTCGGCCGGCTGGCGAGGCGCGTACTGTCATTCTGCCAGACGGAGTCGGTCTGCGGTGGGTTGAGGGCGGTCTTGAGGCGGTCGCAGCCTGCGAGATTCAGCGCGAGAACGGCGAACCGCAGGGCGCGGAATGGCATGGGGAGGCGGACAAAGTGGGGCACACAGGCAGTTTCGGCCCTTCGCACCCGGAAGTCCACCGCTTCCGGAAATTCAGCGCACATCCCAGGAGCTTCGGACGACATCAGGGGTATGTGCTGATGAATCGCAAGGGTGTCTGGAGGCCCGGATGGTGAGATGCAGGGCGATGGTGGTCGTGCTCCTGATGGTGACATGGTATGGTGGGCGCGGGGCGACGACGACTGCTGCGCAGCCTCCGGCGCCACGCTCCAGCGAGAGTCGGGAACCGGTACGACTGATCGTGCGTCCCCAGGTTGGAGACACGCTCCATCTGCAGATGGAGCAGACCATCGAAATGCGTGGACGCCGGGCGACCGGGCCCGAAGGGCCGGACGGTGCCGCGCGTTCCTCAAGGTCGCCCGCGTACGGCCCTCGTGCCGGTCTGACCACCAACCGCGTGACTCGGCTCCTCCTGTTTGCCCACTCGCTCGTGGAATCGAGCGACCTCACGGGCACCACGGTGCTCACGACGAGTGACTCCATGGTCATGTGGCTCGGGGCCACGGCTGACAAGGTGCAACCGCTACGGCAGCTGGTACCGGAGGACGTCAGGCAGGTGAGGGTGCGGGTCATGCCCGATGGTTCGATGCGCATGCAGAATCCGCCGCCTGGGGCCGCGTCGCTTGGCGCCACCCTGGCGTCCGTGCCGGGATTGCTGCCAGATGCGCCGATGCCGATTGGCAGCGAGTGGATGCGCGACATGGCATTCCCCGCCCTGCCGCTGAGCGGGTTTCGCGCGGACGGCGTGGTGCAAGTGAAACTTCGTCTCGATTCCCTCACCGCCGGAGGGCGCAATGCGTGGGTCACGTTGGCGGGAGTGCTGCGCCGCGGTGGGGCGGCGCCGGATTGGCCTGTGGGGACGCGTGTGGTGACCTCCGGAACGCTGCGTGGACATATGCTGATCGATCGCCAGCGCGCATGGATCGTGTGGGCCCTCACCGAACTCGATGTTTCGAGCGAGCTGGCGTCGGGCACGGCGCCGGACAACGTCCCGACCGCACTCGACATGCGCATCGTCCAGCAGGTGCGTGTGCGCTGAGGCCGCACGGAGTTCGCTAGATTGTGCGGCATGCGCCTGGTCCATCTCGCCGATCTCCATCTGGGATTCCGCCAGTACCAGCGGCTCACCGCGGCCGGTGTCAATCAGCGCGAGGCGGATGTCGAAGACACGATGCAGCGCGCGGTCCGTCAGGTCACGGCACTGGCCCCCGATGTCATCGTGCTTGGGGGAGACATCTTCCATTCGGTGCGACCGTCGAATCCTGCCATTCTCCATGCGTTTCGTATGCTCTCCGAATGGCGCCGGCTGCTACCGGATACGAACATCGTGATGGTGGCGGGCAATCATGACGCGCCGCGTACCTCGGAAACCGGTTGCATTCTCCAACTGTTCCGGGAAATCGGGGTGTATGTCGCCGACGCGGGCGCCGAGGTCTTCACGTTTCCGGAGCTGTCGCTGGCGGTGCTGGCCGTGCCTGACATTCCTGGCATTGTACGCCCGACGCTGGTGCCGCCCGAAGGCTTTCGGCATCGGGTACTGCTGATGCACGGCGAGGTTGCTGGCATGCTTCCAGCCCACCTGGCCACGCCGGAGCGGGCCGCGATCGAGATCCCTGTGACCGACTTGCACGCTGATGCGTGGAGCTATATCGCGCTCGGGCACTACCACGTGTACCGCCAGGTTGCTCCGTGCGCGTACTACAGTGGCTCACTCGACTATACGAGCAGCAATCCCTGGGGCGAGAGACAGGAAGAGCAGGCACGGGGGCTGATGGGCAAGGGGTTCATCGAACAGGATCTGGAGACGGGGGCGCATCGTTTTCACCCACTGCAGCCTGCCCGGCCGCTGCTGGATCTCACACCCATCGACGCAACGGGGATGAGTGCCGCCGACCTCGATGCCGCCATTCGGGCCCGAGTGGACAGCGCGCCAGGGGGTATCGACAACGCTATCGTGCGAATGGTTGTGCACAATGCCCCACGACATGTCGTGCGGGAACTCCACCATCCGGCCCTGCGTGAGTATCGTCGGCGTGCGACGCACTTCCAACTCGACACGCCTCGTCCTTCCCCCACCTCGCAGGTGCATCACGCGAGCGGTGGCGCTGCGATTCGGCGCGCGACGCTTGCTGATCTCGTCGCGGAGCACCTGCGCGAACGTACCCTGACGGCGGAAATCGAACGCGACGCACTGGTCACGCTGGGCCTCAGCTACCTGCACCAGGCCGAGCAAGCGGCCATGGCGGCGCTCCCCGCCGTGGACGGCTGATCGTGCGTCTCGAGTCGCTGCACCTCTTCAATTTTCGACAGCACGCCGATACGCGCATCGCGTTCGTGGGTGGATTGACGGGCATCATCGGTCCCAATGGTGCGGGCAAGAGTACGCTCCTGGAAGCGATTGCCTGGGCGCTCTACGGCAATAGTGCCGCACGCGGCACGAAGGACTCCATTCGCCGCTTGAGCGCCGAAGACTCCCGGGCTCCCGTTCGCGTGGAGCTCGTCTTCGATCTCGCCGGTCACCGCTATCGGATTGTGCGCTCGCTATCGGGCGCCGACTGCTTTCTCGACGGCGCAGAGCAGCCGATCGCGAGCACGGTAACCGGGGTGTCGGAGTTCATGCAGCGCCGACTTGGCATGACGCGCGGCGAGTTCTTCAACACCTATTTCACAGGTCAGAAGGAACTCGATGTCATGAGCGCGCTCGGCCCCGCGGAGCGTGCCCGTTTTCTGTCCCGCGTTCTGGGCTATGATCGCCTCGCCAGCGCGCAGGAGTCGGTGCGTGAACGTCGGCGTACGCTCGTGGCAGAGATCAACGGCCTGCGTCAGGGCATGGCCGATCCCGACGCCATCCAGTGTGCGGTCCGTGATGCCGTGGCGCACCTGGCGGCAGCGCGTACTCGGGCCACCGAGACGGAGCGCCAGTGTACCGAAGCGCATGAGCGGCTGGAGGGGTTGCTGCCGCAGTGGCGTGATGCGCAGGCAGAGCGGGAACGTTTGCAGCACCTCGAGGCGGAGCGGCGGGTCATGGATGGCGAGCTGTCGGCACGCGCCCGCGATGTCGAGCGACTGGCACGTGACCTTGAGAGCGTGGAGCAGGCACGGACGCAGCTCGAGCCGCTTCGTGTCGAAGCGGTTTCGCTCGGCACCGTGCGGCAACAGCTCGAAGTCATGGAGGAGCTGGCGACGGCTGACGTTCGCCGTCAGTCCTGGCTCGATCGCCAACGGCAGCTCAACGATGAAGACGCCCGGCTGGCGGAACGCGCGGAACGATTGGCCCAGGCGCCCGTCCTGGAGCAGGAAGCGGCGGCACTGGTCAATGCGCTGCGCGAGCAGCTTCAGGCCACGGAGCACACTCTCGATGAACAGCGCACGGCGTGGGCACGAGATCGTCAGGAGGCCGAAACACGCCTGGAATCACTGCGCACGCAGTACAGCGAGCTGAGTGAACAGCGGGCGGCACTGGAGGGTTTGGGGGCGGAGAGTCCCTGTCCAACCTGCGGGCGCCCCCTTGGCGAGAGTTTTCGTACCGTGCTCGAGACGGTGCGCGAGCAGATCGAGGCCGTGCAACTCGACGGAACCTACTACAAGCAGCGTGTGGTGCAGTTGTCGGCCACGCCTTCGATTGTGGAGGCACAGGAGTCCCAGCGACACCGGTTGCAACTTGAGTGGCAGAACGGAGAACGGCGTCTCCAACGCATTCAGGCGGCACTCGCGGAGTCTGCCACGATCAGCGCACAGCGTGAAGACCTGGCCACGCGGCGCGCTGCGCTGACGAAGACGCTGGCGGAGCTGCCCACGGGGTACGACGCAGGAGTGCATGCTCTGCGCAAGCGGGAGGCCGCGCGACTGCACGAACTCGAGACGAGTATGGCGCGCATCGAGGCACAGCTCGAGCGTGAGCCGGAAATCCGCGGCGAACATCTGCGGAGTGTGGACGCGCAGCAGGACCTGCGTGCGCGAGTGGCGGATGTCCTGCAACTCATGGAAGTCGTCCGGGCGCGTGATGCGGGCTTCGCCCTCGTGCGGGGCGAGTACGAGCAGGCCGAGTTGGTGGCGCGACAGATAGAACTGGAGTCCGTGTCGGCCCGCGGAGAGATGGAGCGGGCACGCGATGCACTCGACCACGCCGAGGAGGCGCAGCGTGCGTTGAGCCAGCGTCAGGAACGACTCGGCACCTTGGAGCGTGATCGCCGGTTGCATGACGAACTGGATCGAGCCTTCACGGATATCCGCACGGAGCTCAATGTGCAGCTCCGGCCAGAGCTGGCGGATATTGCATCGGGGTTCCTCGCCGAGCTGACTGACGGTCGCTACAAGTCGATGGAATTCGACGAGGAGTATCGCCTGCTCGTGGTCGAGGACGGCGTACGCAAGCCGGTAATCTCCGGTGGCGAAGAGGATCTGTGCAATCTCGTGCTCCGCCTCGCGATCTCGCAGATGATTGCCGACCGTGCAGGGCAGGCGTTCTCGCTGCTCATTCTCGACGAGGTGTTCGGTTCACTCGATGAGGACCGGCGCACGAGCGTCGTGGGGCTGCTTCGGCAGCTGCAGGGCCGCTTCGAGCAGGTCATTGTCATTACGCACATCGACCAGGTACGGGAGGGGCTGGACCAGGTGGTGCCGGTCCGGTTCGATGAAGCGCGACGGGTGAGTACGGTGGGCGCTTGAGTGGGTGTGTTGGCGTGCGTTGGCGTGCGTGAGCGCGAGAGGGCGTGAGCCGCTGAGGATGTGCAGGGACCCAAAGCACACAGGGCCGACCGCTTCGCGGTCGACCCTGTGAACCCCTTCCTGTGGATGGCGACCCCATCGGGGTGCGGTTTACCCTGCGTGCCGGAAGGTGCGTGCTCGATCAGCTCTTGCGGCGACGAGCGGTTACAACCAGTGCGCCGAGGCCAGCGACCATCAGGGCATAACCGCTCGGCTCGGGTACCGTCGAGCGGCCTGGCGTGGAGATCTGGAAGGCGATGTCGTTGTAGTCCCAATCGCTTTCCCACGATTGCGTATGCCACTTCGAGCAATTGCCCCACTTGCTGTACTTCTCGCAGGTCTTCTTGCTGTAGTCCCGCGTATCCTCAAGGCCCACGATGTACCGGGAGTCATCGGCATAGTCCAGCACGTTGCCGCTGAAGGTGCCGCTGCCGTTGAAGCCGAAGAGGGCGAATTGCTTGTCGATTCCCGAATACGAACGAGCACCGTCAACCGTCTGCACCCAGAGGCCCCAGGGGGAGGTAATGTTGACGGAGAAGGCGCCAGAGCCGTAGAGATCGCCATTCGTGCTCAAGTCGATATCGCCGCCCCCGCCTGAGCCCGTGTAGTACCCCCAGCTCGTGTTCGCACCGGCGATCTCGCCGCCCAGCTTGGCTCCAGGCAGCAGGGAGAAGGTGTAGGTGCCGGAGGCGAAGGAGAACTTCTGATAGCTACCGGACCCGTTGTTCAGATAGTGGGTCGGGTTGTCGCCACTGTATGGTAACCAGCCAGAGGGGCGCTGGTTCGCGCAGGACGCCCCGGCGGTCCCCGCCGTCCCATTGAGCACGTACCCAATGTTGCACTTCTTTCCGTCATCGGACTGGTGGTCCCAGTACTGACCACTGCCATAGGGGTTGTTGTTCGGGCTGACGTTGCTGCTCCAGGACTGCGCCGAAGCGGTCATGGCTGGTACGAGGGCCGTTGCCGCAGCGAGCAGGGAAAACTTGAACCGCATGATCTCTCCAAAGGGGGTTGCGAGTCAGTACGCAATAACGGTGCCATTTGTGATCTGCGTCGCAATTTCTGTATGTTGTGTACCGACTATGCTTTATGGGAGGCTTTCGCGTACGCCTTTCAGAGGAGTGTTGCGGCCGCCCCACAGGCGCTGTTCCTGATTCCCACGGCATTTTGCAAGACAGGACCTGACCATGACGAGCGTCAGCCCGCGGCCTCAGCAGCGCACTCTCCAGTCCATTCGGGGCCCCGTTGCCGCGTCCAGGGAGGATATTCCCCAGCTCAACGAGGTCTTCGCTGACGCCTTCACCGAGCGCTATCGCCGGGACGGCATGGCGGGCGTGCGCGTGCCACCGCTCAGCGCGGCCATCTGGCGCTACGCCATCGAGGATGCTGGGGACGGTGCCCTCTGTTGGCGTGATGCCGCGGGACACATCGTGGCGTTCAATATCGTGCACCAGTCGGGTACGGAGGGGTGGATGGGCCCCCTCTGCGTGTCACCGGCCCACCAGGGGGGCGGACTCGGCAAGGTCATGGTGCAAACCGGGATCGCCTGGCTGCGCGAACGCGGCGCCTCCGTCATCGGGCTCGAGACCATGCCGCGTACCATGGAGAACATCGGGTTCTACTCGAGCCTGGGTTTCGTTCCCGGGCATCTCACGGTGACGCTCACACTCGATGCGTGCCTGGCCGAACGACCGCCTCAGTTGCTGTCGCGCTGCAGCTCGCAAGAGAAGCCGGCTGTCGTCAGGGCCTGTTGGGCGCTCACGGAACGGGTCATGCCGGGCTACGATTTCACGCGTGAGATCGAACTCACGGACACGCTTGCCCTCGGTGACACGGTCATTCTCGGTGCGCTCGACGCACCGGATGGTTTTGCCCTCTGCCATTCGGTGCCGTTGGTGGACGGTCGTACTCGCGACGAGCTGCGGGTGCTCAAGCTCGTGCTGGAGCGCCGAAGCGCTATGCCACGGTTGATGGAATCGCTCACCGACCTCGCACGCCGCACAGGTACGCGGCGGGTCGCGGTGCGTCTGCAGGGCGACTATGCCGATGTCTACCGGACGCTGATCGGGCTGGGTGCACGCGTGCGATGGACCGATCTGCGCATGAGCGTCTTCGGGTGGAGTGAACTCCCGCCACCCGAGGGAATGGTGCTGTCGAACTGGGAGATCTGACCGGCGTAGGCGAAACCGTACCCAACGCGTTGCGTGCGGCAGTCGGGCGCGGCGCTTCGGGCGCCGCCGCTATCGCTTGCTGCTGCGTTTGCGCTCTTCGGTCGGGCCAGCGGGTGTATCCCGGACGACGATGCGCCAGATGATGAGAAACACGCCGCCGGTGAGCAAGAGATGCACGACACCCGGTGCATCCGTGGCGATCGTCAGCCCGCCCCAGACGAGCAGCATCACGACACCCGCGATGAGAGAGAGGTCCATGTCTCGAAATCTAGGGGAATATGTTGCGGTGTGCCATTGCAGCGGTCTTCACCGCAAGGGGCGAGCGCTCATGATCGGTCTGCACGAGCGCTGATGTAACTCAGCATTGCGTGGGTTGCACCCCGTCGGTAAGTTGACCTCAGTAGCGGGGCGGAGAGACTTAACTTCTTGAGCCGATAAGCTCATAGAGAGGGCTCGACAAACGGGTGAACGTCATGCCCCAGTGCGGGGAAGGCGGAAGCGCGGTGAGGGTCTCATCCTTTCCATTGGGCTTCAGGAACCCCTCTTCGTTCCCGTGTTTTTCGAGGGCCCCGTTCATGTGGCGGGGCCTTCGTCATTGATGGAACTCCCTCCTCGACACGCTGGTTCAACGAGCATGCCTCTAGTCACCGTGACCAGGCGCTTGCGTTTCAACGCGGCGCATCGGGTCCACAACGCTACGCTTTCCGACGCTGAGAACGCGCAGCTCTTCGGGAAGTGCAACAACCCCAATTGGCATGGTCACAACTACACGCTCGACGTGTCGGTCCGCGGGCCGGTGGATGCGCGCACGGGCTATGTGATCGATCTGGGGGTGTTGCGGAGTATCGTGGAGCGCGAGGTGCTGGATCACACGGACCACCGCAACTTCAACCTCGATGTCCCGTACATGCGGGACATCAATCCCACGACGGAAAACATCATCGTCGCCATGTGGCGGGTGCTGGCACCGGCCATCGCGCCTGCCACCTTGCAGCGGCTGCGGCTTTGGGAAACCGAGAACAACTATGTCGACTATTCGGGGGAATGAGCCCCTGCGCGGCGACGCGCCGGGTCTGATGGGAGCGGTCACGGGCGATCCCGACGATCTGCCGATGACTGGTGCCTGCACTGCGGAGTATGAGCAGTTGGTGCATCGGCAGCTCGAGCTCATGGGAGAGGACCCCGCGCGCGATGGTCTGCTCAAGACGCCGGGGCGTGTCGCGCGCTCCATGGCCTGGTTGACCCGAGGCTACGATCTCGATCCGCGCCGCGTGATTGGGGACGCGCTCTTTGAGGAAGACCATGAGAACATGGTGATGGTGCGCGATATCGAGATGTACTCCATGTGCGAGCACCATATGCTGCCGTTCTTCGGAAAAGTGCATATCGCCTACATACCGGCTGGCCGAATCGTTGGGCTGAGCAAGCTGCCTCGCGTCGTGGAGGTGTTTGCACGGCGATTGCAGGTGCAGGAACGTCTGGGTGAGCAGATCGCGAATGCCCTGGTCGACGTGCTACAGCCCAAGGGCGTGGGCGTGGTGATCGAGGCGGTGCATCTCTGCATGATGATGCGGGGGGTGGAAAAGCAGAATTCGCGAACCATTACCTCATCGTTGCGCGGAGCATTTCGCGATGACGCAAAGACTCGAAGTGAGTTCCTGCGCCTGGCGCATCCCTCTGGGCACGCCTGACGCACGTTCACTCATGGCTCTTCCATCCACTCCTCCTGGACCACTCCCATTGCAGGGCCGCCGCGCCCTCGTGACAGGCGCATCGCGTGGCATCGGACGCGCCGTCGCGTGCGCATTGGGAGCGGCGGGCGCGCATGTGCATCTGCTGGCCCGCACGGCAGCGGCGCTCGAGGAGGTCGCGCGGGACATCGGTTCCGCTACCGTTCATGTCGGGGACATGACCGATGCGATAGCGATGCACCAGGTCCTGGCTACGCTGGAGGCCGACGGCCGCTACCCGGACATCCTTGTCAGCAGCGCGGGGGTGTTCCCACTGGCGGCCGTGGCCGAAACGGAACCGGCTGTGTTCGAACGGACGCTCCTGACGAATCTCATCGGGCCGTTTCGCCTTCTCCATGGTGTGCTGCCGAGGCTGAAGGCTTCGGGACGGGGCGATATCGTCACCATCGGCTCGGTTGCCGATAGACGTATTTTCGGTGGGAACGGAGCCTATGCCGCATCGAAATTCGGCGCGCGGGCATTGCATGAGGTCCTCCGCACCGAGCTGGCAGGCAGTGGGGTGCGCTGCACGCTAGTCTCACCTGCCGCGACCGATACCCCTATCTGGGATCCCATAGATCCGGACAACACGCCGGGATTCCCTGCGCGCACGGCCATGCTGCGCCCCGCTGACGTGGCGGACGCGGTCCTCTGGGCGCTGACGCGCCCGCCGCATGTCAACATCGACGAACTGCGGGTGAGCCGAACCTGAGGGTTCGCGCATCCGACGCGCATCACACGCGATCAGGCTCACGCCAGACTCACGCCAGACTCACACTCCCGCGATGCAACGGGATCTTCTCGACGCCCTGCGCTGCCCGAACGATCATGCGGAATCCTGGTTGGTGGCCGTGGTGCATCGCGTCGATGGGATGCGGCTCTGGGAAGCCGATCTCGCCTGTCCGGTCTGCGGCGCGGAATTCCGTATCGAACAAGGGGTCGGCGCCTTCAACACCGATCCTGTCGCCGGTTCGTCGAGGGATGTCTCCGCCACGGGAATCGTCCAGGCAGCGCCGGATGTTATCCGGATGGCTGCACAACTCGGGGTGCTGGGCGGACACGCCCCGGTGCTGCTGGCGGGGCGTTATGCGCTCGCGGCTGAAGCATACGCCGCACT
>CAZPJX010000009.1:0-38387 GCA_964586985.1 uncultured Gemmatimonas sp.
AGATCAAGGCGGTGATCCCGGGAGGCTCGTCGGTGCCGATCCTCACGCGCGAAGAAGCTGAAGGCGCGCTGATGGACTACGAGGGCATGGTGGCCGCCGGCACGATGCTCGGCTCGGGCGGCGTGATTGTGTTCGACGACAGGCAGGACATGGTACGGCAGATTGCCCGCCTCACCCGTTTCTATGCGCACGAAAGCTGCGCCCAGTGTTCGCAGTGCCGCGAAGGCACGGCGTGGACCACGCGCATCATGGAACGCATTCGGGACGGGCAGGGCAGGGCCGAGGATCTCGACACGCTGTTGTCCATTGCCGACAACATGACCGGCAAGACGATCTGCGTGCTGAGTGATTCGTGCGCGACTCCCGTGGTGTCCGGCATACGCAAGTTCCGGCACGAATTCGAGGCGAAGATCGCCGCGAATCGCTCGCAGGTTACCGTACCGGGGGCGCCGCGCGCCTCCGCGGCGTGAGGACACGATGGCTGACGTGAAGATGGTGTCGCTGACGATCGAAGGACGCCCGGTTTCCGTACCGGACGGCACCTCGATTCTCGAAGCGGCCAAGACTGCAGGGGTACTCGTTCCTCACTACTGCTACCACCCCGGCCTACCTGTGGCAGGCGTCTGCCGCATGTGTCTGGTGGAGGTGGAGAAGTTCCCGAAGCTCGCGCCCGCCTGTGCAACGGCCGTTGGCGAGGGGCAGGTGGTGCACGTGCATTCCCCCAAGGCACTCGAGGCGCGCAAGGGCGTGCTGGAGTTCCTGCTCATCAACCATCCCCTCGATTGTCCGATCTGCGATCAGTCGGGGGAGTGCGAGTTGCAGGATTACACATTCGCCGAGGGGCCAGCCGAGTCCCGTCTGCTGGATCCCAAGCGGTTCAGTCCGATGCAGGATTTCGGCGGCGATATCCTGTATGTGCAGAACCGCTGCATCCTCTGCACGCGCTGTGTGCGGTTCATGGCCGATGTGGCGCAGGACCCCGTGCTCAACGTCTCCGAGCGCGGCGATCGCGCCTTCATCGGCAAGGCCGCGGGGCATGATCTGACCAACCCCTGGGCCGGGAATGTGGTGGACCTGTGTCCCGTGGGTTCGCTTCTGTCGAAGGACTTCCTGAACAAGGCGCGTGCGTGGGAGCTCGACCGGGCTGCCACGATCTGCACGGGCTGCAGCCAGGGGTGCAACGCCGTCGCCGAGACGCGCGACAATATCGTCGTGCGCATGAAGCCGCGCCCGAACGATCAGGTCAATCAGTACTACCTCTGTGAAGTTGGCCGCCAGGGTTACCGTGAGTTCAACCGGCGCGATCGGGCTGACCAGCCTCTGGTGCGGAGCACGGCGGGTCTGGGTATCGTCGACTGGGAGGAAGCCATCGCCCGAGCGGCAGACGTCACGGCGGGCCGCCGTCTCGTCGTGCTGGCCTCACCAAACCTTTCCAACGAAGCGCTCTTCCTGCTGGAGCGGATGATCGACGCCCGTGGGGGGGCGGGCGTGTTCCGTCTGACGCGCGGGGACGTTGCCGTGTTGCCGGGCGTCACGGATCTCGCCCTGCGTGCCGAGCGAGCCGCCAACGCCACCGGTGCCGAGGCCCTTGGTTTCCATGAGGTTGGTGGGCTTGCCACCTCACTTCGAGAAGGAGATGCCCTGCTCGTCGTTGGCGATCAGCTCGAGGGCATCGAGGCGTCCGAGCTGACGCGGGCGAGCGTGGTCGTCCATATCGGCACCACACTCCCCGTGGCGATCGAGGCGTCGGTGGCGGTTGTGCTCCCCATGACGAACACCCTCGAGGAAGAAGGCACGCTCACCAATCTGCGGGGCCGCGTACAGCGCTACCTCCAGGCACGCACCGCACCGGGTGTGGCACGTCCTACCTGGTACGTATTGGCCGACCTGCTAACCGCGATGGGTGGCAACGGGCGTTTCTACCTTCCGGGCGAGGTATTTGCCGCATTGAGTGCGACCCACAGGGCGTTTGCCGGGCTCGATTACGACGCGCTGGGGCTGTACGGGGCTCCCCTGGCGTCTGCGGCGAGTGGCTCGACGGCGGAGCATGCCGTGGCTGAGGTGACTGTATGAGTGGCGCGCAGGTACTGGGGGCGATCGATTTGGCACAGTGGTTTCCCACGGCCGATTCCCAACAGGTGCCGGCCGCCCTCGGAACATTCGTCGCGGCCAGTGTCATCAAGATTCTGGTGATCTTTGCCGTATGGATGGGAACCGTGGCCATGCTCACCCTGGTCGAGCGCAAGATGGCTGCCTGGTTCCAGGACCGACGCGGTCCCAATCGCGCGGGGCCTGGCGGCCTGCTGCAGCCGGTGGCTGACGGTATCAAGAATTTCATGAAGGAAGAGACGAATCCGCCCTTTGCGGATCGGTGGCTGTTCCTCATCGCGCCGGCCCTGGCGTTCATTCCGGCAATGTTGACCTGGGCCGTGATCCCGCTGGCGGCGCCGTTGCCAACACCATGGGGCCTCATCGAGATGGCCGTGGCCCCCCTGTCCATCGGGTTTCTGTTCATCCTGGCGATCTCTTCCCTCGGCGTGTACGGGATCGTGTTGGCGGGGTGGTCGTCGAACAACAAGTACGCCCTGCTGGGCGGCCTTCGATCCAGCGCGCAGATGGTGTCCTATGAGATCGCGCTGGGCATGTCCACGATTCCCGTGGTGTTGCTGGCCGGCAATGTGTCATTGGATGCGATCGTCCGACAGCAGTCGAGTATGGGGTGGAACGTGTTCTCCCTGACGATCGCGTGGTTCACCTTCCTCGTGGCGGCGTTCGCAGAGACGAACCGATTGCCTTTCGACCTGCCCGAAGCCGAGTCGGAGCTCGTGGCCGGGTATCACACGGAGTACAGCGGCATGAAGTTCTCGATGTTCTTCATTGCCGAGTATTCCAACATGATCACCGTGAGCGCGCTGACGGCCACCCTGTTCTTTGGTGGCTGGGACCTCCCGTTCACGCAGTGGGACAATGTCGCGCCATTCACGGTGCTCAAGACGCTGGTGACGCTGCTGGCACTCATGGCAAAGGTTGGCGCGTTCATTTTCCTGTTCATGTGGGTGCGTTGGACCTTGCCGCGCTTTCGCTATGACCAGCTCATGGCGCTGGGCTGGAGCATCCTGTTACCCGTGGCGCTGGCCTATATCGTGATCGTGGCGACCGCGACGTTGGGCCTCGATGCGCTCGGTGTGGCGCGCGGTCCGCTGTTCTCGCTGGCGCTGTTGGCGATGAACGTGGTGCTGATCGTGGTGCTGCTCTCCTGGCTTGATCGCGGCAAGCTGATCAGCCCGGCGAGCGCGCGCGTGGCACCGGCCGATCTCGAGCGGCTGCGCGCACGCGGATTGGATCTGTCCCGCCGGGAACTGCACGGGCAGCGCGCGATCACCGGTGCACCTGCGCCGAGCGTCCTTGGGACGATATCCGAGGGGGGAAACTGATGGCGATCGGCGTGAAGGTCATGCACCGTCCGCTTGAGCGCGTGAGCTATATACGCGCCACGCTCGCTGGCATGGCCACCACCTTCAAGCACCTGATCGATCCGCACAAGGTCACGATGGAGTACCCCGAGACCAAGTGGGATCTCTCGCCGCGCTGGCGCGGCACGCATCGCATGCTCACCACCGAGGATGGCAAGGCCAAGTGCGTGGCCTGTGGGTTGTGTCCGACCGTGTGTCCGGCCAATTGCATCAAGCTGACCCCCGGCGAAGATGAGCAGGGCAACCGCTATCCGCTCGTGTTCGAGATCGACGAGTTCCGTTGCATCTTCTGCGGATACTGCCAGGAGGTGTGCCCGGAAGAGGCCATCCACCTCGGCCGGCACTACGAGAACGCCGAGTACGATCGGGCGTCCTTCGTTTACGATCTGGAGCGCCTCATGGCGCAGACCCAGCCGGTGAGTGAGCTGTGGGACCCTGCAGACCCGAAGGGCGAATGAGCGGCTTCCAGCAGTTCCAGTTCATGCTCTTCTCGCTCCTGGCGATCACGTCGGCGCTGTTGTTCGTCACACGTCGGAATCCGGTCCCGGCCGCGCTCTGGCTGGTGAACGTGATGTTCGCGCTGGCGGGACTCTACGTGATGCTCGACGCACCATTCGTGGGCGTCATCCAGGTCTTCGTCTACGCCGGTGCCATCATGGTGACGTTCGTCTTTGTCGTCATGCTGCTCAATCTCGCCCGCGCCGAACTGACCGATCTGCGCTCGATGGGTGCACGCCTTGGGGCCGGTCTCGTCGGACTTGGTTTGCTGGCCAACCTGCTGGTGACGCTGCGTGAGCGACTTCCGGCCCCGTTGCCGGTCGCCGTGTCAGACAACGCCGTGGAAGCGGTGGCCGCGTCGCTTTTCACTGACTATCTCGTGGCATTCGAACTGACCAGTCTCGTGCTGCTCGTCGCCGTGGTCGGCGCGGTGCTGCTGGCCAAGCGGCGGGTGACGGCATGATCGCCGAAGCGCTGATTGTCTCCGCCGTCCTTTTCGTCATTGGCGTGATCGGCGTCCTCACGCGGCGCAACGCCATCATCCTGTTCATGTGCGTGGAGCTCATGCTCAATGCCGTGAACCTCAGCTTCGTGGCCTTCTCCCGGCTGCACGGCGTCACCGGCCACGTGTTCGTGATCATGGTGATGACCATTGCCGCGGCCGAAGCGGCCATTGGCTTGGCCATCGTGATCGCGATCTACCGACACTTCGGAACCGTGGACCTGTCGAACCTTCGCACTCTCCGCGGATGATCGCCGCCCTGCTGCCTTTCCTCATCCTGCTCCCATTGCTGGGATTCGTGGTGAACGGCGCCATCGCCCTTAGCCGCGCCGGTGCGGTGGGTGATGCACGGACCACGGCGCGTCATCCCGTGGTGTCGATTGTGGGGCCGGGCGTGGTCATCGCCGCGTTCGCTGTCGCACTGGCGCTTTTCATGCGCATGCGCGTGGGTATGGCGGCCCCGGCCGTCGTGACCCTTGGACAGTGGATCCCTGCCGGCTCCCTGACCATCGACTGGAGCTTCCAGCTCGATCAGCTCTCTATGGTGATGGTGCTCGTCATCACCGGTATCGGCTCGCTCATTCATCTCTTCTCGATCGGCTACATGCAGGACGATCCGGGATATGCGCGGTACTTTGCGTATCTCAATCTGTTCGTCGCTTTCATGCTCGTCCTGGTGCTCGGCGGCAGCTACCCCGTGATGTTCGTGGGCTGGGAGGGCGTAGCACTCGCGTCGTATCTCCTTATTGGCTTCTGGTTCTCCGACAAGGTGAATGCCGACGCCGGCCGAAAGGCCTTCGTGGTCAATCGCGTGGGGGACTTCGGGTTCCTGATCGCGATGTTCCTGATCTGGACCGCGACACAGCACCTCGACTTCATTGGCGCGCATCAGGTCCTGGGCGACATGGGAGGCTCGCCCATGGTGCTGGCCATCGCACTGCTGCTGTTTGTGGGGGCCGCAGGCAAGAGCGCGCAGCTTCCGCTCTACATCTGGCTTCCCGACGCCATGGCGGGCCCGACTCCCGTCTCCGCGCTGATCCATGCGGCGACGATGGTCACGGCCGGTGTGTATCTCGTGGCCCGAGCCGCTCCGATCTTCGCGGGCGCACCGGAGGCGTCGCTCGTGGTGACCGTCGTTGGGGCGCTGACGGCGATCTTCGCCGCGACCGTGGCGCTCCGCCAGTGGGATATCAAGCGGGTGCTTGCCTACTCCACCGTCTCCCAGCTCGGCTACATGTTCATGGCCGTGGGCAGTGGTGCCTACACGGCCGGCATGTTTCACCTGGTGACACACGCCTTCTTCAAGGCGCTCCTGTTTCTCGGTGCCGGCTCGGTAATCCATGCCATGCATCAGGCGTATCACCACACGCACCGACACGATGACCCGCAGGACCTCCGGAACATGGGCGGACTTGCGCGATTCATGCCGGCCACCGCCGGAGCCATGACCGTCGCCACCCTCGCGATCGCCGGCGTACCGCCATTCGCAGGCTTCTTCTCCAAAGACGAGATCCTCGCCGGAGTCTTCGCACGCGCGCAGGGCTCGCCGCTGGCGACCGCTTCGTTGCTCGGCATTCCCGGCAGCACGGTACTCTATGTAGTGTATGGCCTTGGCATCTTCACGGCCTTGCTGACCGCGATCTACATGACTCGCATGTTGCTCATGGCGTTCTTTGGTGAGAATCGCACCGGCGAAGACGAACGGGAGGCCCTGCACGAAGCGCCGTTCATCATGACTGGGCCCGTACTCGGCCTGGGCGTGCTTACGCTTCTTGGTGGCTGGCTCAATCTGCCGACACTCCTGCCGCTCGGACCGGTGGGCGTGCTTGAGCGATGGCTCTCACCGGTCACGGGCGGCAGCGCCGCCCGTCTCGCCGGGGAAGGGCATCTGGCCCATAGCACGGAACTGATGCTTGTGGGAATCGCGACTGGCGTGGCGTTGCTCGGCGTGGGAATGGCCATCGCATTGTACCGAAAGCCGATGGCGAACAAGGCCAATTCACCCGCAGACACGAGTCTGCTCGCACGCGCCTACGGCGTGGATGACCTCGTGGACAGCGTGGTGGTGCGTCCGGTTGGGAGTCTGGCGGATGTGGTACTTGCCCGCGGGCTCGACCGCGGCGTCGACAGGACCTTCTCATGGGGCGGGTCGCTGCTGGCACGTACCGCGTCGCTGGTGGGGAACAGGCTGCAGGATGGGGATGTGGGCAAGTACGCGTGGCTGCTCGCGATCGGTGCCCTGGCGTTGATTGCCGCCCTCACGCTGAGATGATGATGCGCGACGTGCTGTTTTCTCTTGGAATCGATCGCTGGGTGCTGCCGGCCATGCTGGCATGGCCATTCGTGGCGGCGGTACTCATTCGCCTTGGTGGTCGTGATGTCTCACGCGACGAGGCAGGGGCGGAAGCGCCAAGCGGAGGGCCTGACGCCCGCACGCTTACGCTGATCGCACTCGGTGTTGAAGCGTTGCTCGCCGTGGCCCTCTGGGGGGTGTTTGACCCCAACGTCCGCGGATGGCAGGCGCGCTTCGACCTCGCCTGGCTCCCTGACCTTGGGGCGACCATCAGCTTGGGCGTCGACGGTATCTCGCTCCCGTTGGTGATGCTCACCGCGTTCATCGTGCCACTCGCGCTCCTAGGCTCGTGGAACAACGTCCGCGTGCGCACGCCGGCATTCGGTGCTCTGCTGATGCTGCTGTCGGCCGGACTGATCGGCGTCTTCATCACGCTCGATCTGCTGGCGTTTTATCTCGCGTGGGAACTGATGCTCATTCCCACCTATTTGCTGCTTGGTGTGTGGGGCGCCGCTGGTACCACGCGCGCCAGCCTTCGCTACGTGCTCTTCACGCTCGTTGGCTCCCTGCTGATGCTGGTGGCCATCATCGCATTGTGGAATGCGGGCGGTGGGGCCTCGTTGCATCTGGACACCCTGCTCCAGGTCACCCTGTCACCGCGCACGCAGTTTTGGATGTTCCTCGCGTTCTTCACAGCCTTTGCCGTGAAATCCGCCTGGGTGCCATTCCATACGTGGTTGCCGGACGCGCAGAGTGCGGCGCCGACCGTAGCCGCAAT
This sequence comes from uncultured Gemmatimonas sp., assembly GCA_964586985.1. Taxonomy (GTDB): domain Bacteria; phylum Gemmatimonadota; class Gemmatimonadetes; order Gemmatimonadales; family Gemmatimonadaceae; genus Gemmatimonas. The sequence continues at coordinate 7,545 of CAZPJX010000009.1, forward strand.
CACGCTGGGTCTCAAGGTGGGCGCGTACGCAATCCTGCGCTTCGCGATTCCGCTTTTTCCGGCCGCTGCCATGCACCCCACGGTGCGGACAACCATTCTCGTGGTCTCCACCATCGCCGTCGTGTACGGAGCGCTGCTGGCCATGGCCCAGCGTGATCTCAAGCGTGTCCTGTCCTATAGCTCCATCAGCCACCTTGGCCTCATCATGCTGGGCTGCTTCGCACTCACACCGCAAAGCGTCCAGGGAGCCGTGATGGGCATCATCGCCAGTGCTCTGGCAACGACCGTGCTGTTTCTGGCCGCCGGTATGCTGGAAGACCGACGCGGCACCACCGCGTTCTCCGCGTTCGGGGGCATCGCTCGCGTCGTGCCCTGGTTCGGCACCACACTGATCGTCGCGATCCTTTCCACTGTCGCGCTGCCAGGCACTGTTGGCTTCGTTGGTGAGTTTCTGATTCTCATTGGCACATTTGGCGATCACCCGGTCCTGGCCATCGTCGCCACCTCGGGGGTGATCTTCGCGGCCGTGTACGGTCTGCGAGCCGCGCAGTCAGTGCTCTTCGGGCCAGGAAGTGCTGAAAGCACAGACGCACTTCCCGATCTTTCTGGTCGAGAACGATTCGTCATGGCAACGCTGGTTGCTGCCATGGTGTACCTCGGCGTCGCACCGCACGCCATCCTGCAACGCACCGATCATGCGTCGCAGACCCTGATTGAGTCGGTTCGGTTCGGCCCCAACGCCCCGACGACGCTTCCGCCTGTGTCGCTGAGTCGCTGACGATGCCTGAGGTCATGAACGCTGGCGCGATTGTCCGCGCCCTGCTTCCCGAGATGCTGCTCTCCGCCGGCGCCATGGTGTTGCTGCTGGTGTCGGTCTGGGTCCCACAGCGCAATCTGACGGATGCCGCAGAGGGTGCCGAGCGCACCTCCATGCTCGCCCGCTTCGGAGCCGTGCTCTGCCTGCTCGTCGGTCTGGCGGTGGTCATCGCCTGGGGCGACGGCGCCGGCGGGACCCCCGATGGGCGCATTGCTGGAGATGGATTCCGATGGGCCATGGATCTGATCATCCTGCTCGGTACCGCCCTCTTCCTGCTCCTCCTGGAGGCCGAGCATCAGCGCAGTGCGGCCTTCGGCCCCGAGGTGCCCGCCCTGGCACTACTGGCAGCCACCGGCATGATGGTGCTCGCCGGTGCTCGTGATCTCATGTATGTCTTCATCGGCATCGAGCTCATGTCGCTGGCCGTCTACGTACTCGCCGGCGTAAACCGCCGCAGTGCACGCGGAGCAGAGGCTGCCATGAAGTATTTCCTGCTTGGCGCCGTATCCTCCGGTTTCCTCTTGTACGGGATGGCCCTCATCTTCGGTGCGACGGGGAGCACGCGATTGGGAGACATCGCGACGTGGTTGGGGACCCAGACCGTACCGTCAGCGCTGTTCATGGCTGGCGTCGCCCTGCTGCTGGTGGGCTTCGCTTTCAAGGTCGCGGCCGCCCCGTTCCACCTCTGGACCCCAGACGTCTACGATGGAGCTTCGCTCCCGGTCACGGCATTCATGTCGGCCACCGTGAAGACGGCCGGCTTCGCCGTGTTCGCCCGCGTGATGGTCGAGGCGCTGGCCGGTGCCATGCCGCGCTGGCATGTCGGAGTCTGGTGGCTTGCCGCCGTCACCATGGTTGTCGGCAATGTGTTCGCGCTCTCCCAGCGCAATCTCGTGCGCATGCTCGCCTACTCCAGCATTGCACATGCCGGCTACCTGTTGGTGACCATTGTGGTGGGCGGTAGTGCCGGCACGTCGGCGATGGTCTTCTACCTGGTGTCGTATACCCTGGCCACGATGGGCGCGTTCGGCGTGCTGATCACCATCAACGCTGGGCACGACCGCTCGCCCACGCTGGATGACATCGCCGGGCTCTGGCTGGTACGACCATGGCTCGCGATGGCCATGACCATCTTCATGCTCGCCTTCATGGGCATCCCGGTGCTCGGCGGTATGGGATTCTTCGCGAAGTGGTACGTGTTGCAGGCGGCATTGCAGGCGCCGAATCCGCAAACCATCCTCTCGGTGGTACTGGTGCTGACCAGCGCCGTCTCCGCGGCCTATTACCTCATGGTCGTCTCGGCCATGTTCATGCGGCCACGCCCCGAAGGACATCCGGTGCCGTCCACCACACCGGCCAATCAGTCGATCATTGTGCTGACGGCCGTCCTGCTGCTCGTCTTCGGCCTCTATCCGTCACCGGTCATGCGGGTCGCGCGTCATGCCACGACGACGGCTTCCACCACAGCACCCACCTCGCCGACTCCAGCCGCTCCGCGAAGTGAGGCTCGTGTACAGACCGCCAGCATGCAGCGCTGACGTACCACAAAGCCAATCGGATACCACGCAGGCCCAAATCGATCCCGCCCTCGCCCCTCACGTGACATGGCCATCAGTCAGACCATTTTCCGGCAGTACGACATTCGCGGAATCGTAGGCCAGGATCTGACCGAAGAGGTCGCGTACGGCTTGGGACGGGGGTATGCGGCGCTGCTTGCATCGCGCGGCATTCGAGGCGCCGTGGCCGTGGGCCGGGACAACCGACCCAGCGGGAGCGCTCTGCGAACTGCGCTGGTGCGTGGCCTCACCGAATGCGGCGTCGACGTCGTCGATGTGGGAGTCGTACCCACCCCCCTGCTGTACTGGACCCTGCACCACGAGCCAGTGGTTGGCGGCATTCAGATCACGGGCTCACATAACCCCCCCGAGTACAACGGCTTCAAGCTGTGCCTCGGTGCGGCATCGCTGCATGGAAAAGACATTCAGACGCTGTACCAGCTGATCGTCGACAACGCCTTCCCAACAGGACAGGGTGCCGAGCGTCACGTGGAGGTCATCGACCGCTACGTGCACGACATCGTCGCGAGGATAGGCCCTCTCGCCCATGTCGACGGGACCGCCATGAAGGTGGTGTACGACTGCGGCAACGGGGCAGGCGCGCTCGTCGCACCGCAGCTCCTCCGGGCGCTTGGCATCGACGGCATCGGCCTGTTCACGGACAGCGATGGCACCTTCCCCAACCATCACCCCGACCCCACGGTGCCCGAGAATCTCGAGGACTGCATCGCTGCGGTGAAGTCCTCCGGAGCCGAACTCGGGATCGCCTTCGACGGAGACGCCGACCGTATCGGCGTGGTGGATCGGGATGGCCGCATCATCTGGGGCGATCACCTCCTGATTCTGTACGCCCGCGACGTCCTTGCCAGGACGGGGGCCGGGCAGCCGATCATCTTCGACGTGAAGTGCTCGCAAGCCCTGACCGATGGCATCACCAAGGCAGGTGGTACGCCGGTCATGTGGAAGACCGGACACTCGCTCATCAAGGACAAGATGAAGGCGATGCAGGCACCCATCGCCGGTGAGATGTCGGGGCACATGTTTTTCACGGAGGGATTCTACGGACACGATGACGCCCTCTATGCCGCGGCGCGGTTGCTGCGTATCCTCGCCGACGCGGGTCGGCGGATCGATGAGCTCCTAGCCGATGTCCCGCCCTTCGTGTCCACGCCTGAGATTCGTATCGAGACGGACGATGCCACCAAGTTCGCCATCATGGCGAAGGCCGTGCCGCACTTCACGGCCTCGCACGAGGTGATCGATGTGGATGGGGTGCGCGTGCTTTTCGGCGACGGGTGGGGGCTTCTGCGTGCGTCCAACACGCAACCCGTCATCGTCGCCCGCTACGAAGCCCGCAGTGAGGCGCGACTGGCCGAGATCCGTGGGGTGATGGAAGGCTGGCTGCGCGAGCATGGAGTCACGCCCTGAACCGGCAACGCCGCATGCCCGTCAACGGATGAGCACCCGATGAGTGGTGAATGACTATGCGCCGAAAGTGGCTCCTCATCGCGGTGTTCGTGCTGGCCATCGTGCTGCTCCTCGGCCGTATGGTCACGACACTGCTCGTCGATCATGCGTGGTTCACCACCATGAATGCGCCAGGCCTGTTCTGGGAGCAGGTCATCGACAGGCTGCTGCTGCAGGGAGGAGCATGGGTCGTCGGATCACTGTTCGCCTTCGCGAATCTCCATGCCGTACGACGAACCATTGCGGCCGTGGCCATGCAGTCCCGCGTGGCGAATATCGAGTTCACCACCATGGTGCCGCAGCGGCACTTGTTGTCTGCCACCATTCTCATCGCTGTCATCGTTGGCGCGTTGCTGGCGATTCCGATGACCAATTGGACAGCGCTTGCGCTGGTGCGCCACGGGCTCCCCTTTGGGGAGATTGAGGGCATTCTCGATCGGGATCTCGGCTTCTATGTGTACTGGCTCCCCTTCGAGGAGACCCTGTACCTCTGGGCGCTGGTGAGTGTCGTGACACTCGCCGCCATGGTGCTGGTGCTTTACGCTCTCACCCGGTCGCTGCGCCTTGAGGGGCGTCGGCTCGCAGCATCCACACATGTCCGACGGCATCTCACCGTACTTGGTGCCCTGGTGCTTATCCTGCTGGCGTGGAGCTATCGCCTCGATGCCTTCGATCTGCTGCAGTGGGGCAGTGGGCCCGAGGGGCTCTTCCTGCGCGTCGACCACCGCGTGACCATGCGCGTGGACTGGCTCCTCTCGGCGATGTGCGGACTGGCCGCGCTCATCGTGATCCGCACCGGATGGTTGGGGCAACTGCGCGCCGCCTTCGTCACCTTGACGCTGGTCCTGCTGTCGGCCGTCGGATTCCGGCATATTGCACCAGCCATCATCGCACGCACGGATATGTTGGGCGAGGCACCGCAACGCGAGCGTGACTACCTCACCGCGCGTGCGCTGTTCAGCAGACGTGCCTTCAACGTCGACGCTATCCGAACGGTGCCAGCCAGTACCGTGGACACGGGTTTCCGCGCCGCCGCGGCCACCAACGCATCGCCGACCAGCACAGCGCGTGGCGACACAACCGAGGGCGCCAGGCTGCCGCGTCTACCGATGCACACTGTGGCCATGCGCACCAGCCTCTGGGACGCCCGCAGCCTCATTGGCGGCCTGGGGTCGGGCGCATCGGCGACGCCCGAGAAAACCGCCGCCACGGATGGGTCGGACGATGAGCCAAGGACTTCGCTGCCTTCCGAGCGCCTGAGATCGCGAACACCCTTCAGTCGGCTCATCGATGCCACACCCGTGGGGTGGACGGTGGCCGACGGCCGATTGTCGGCGTTGCTGGTCCGTCGACCGGCCACGGGGGGAGCGCCCTGGAGGCTCTCCCTGGTCGACGTAACTCGACCGGCATTGCGGGACAGCGTCCTGGCCCTCGAGGAGCTCGATTTCCCGTCGGCCCCCGAGACGGTACTTCGCGATGGCAATCTCACCACCTCCGATTGGCCACTGGTGGCACCCGGTCAGACCGGAGCACGCCTCGTCGATGCGGCCAAGTGGCCGGAGGTGCCAGGCGCAGCGCTTGCGAGCTCCCGTTCCCGAATCGCCCACGCCTGGGCGCTGCGCGACGCTGGACTGCTGGAGCTGAGTGCGCTCAATAGCAGAGAACTGGTACTCGTGACGCACCGCGACGTGCGCGACCGGATTCAGCGCCTGGCCCCCGTGTTCGTGCAGGGGGAACACGTCCTCCCGCTACGCGATGGAGGACAGCTCTACTGGGCGCTCCATCTGTATAGCGCATCTGACCGATACCCCCTGAGCCAGCGTTGGCAGCTGGCCGGCGGCGTGTATTCGTACTTTAAGCTGGCAGCCACCGCCCTCGTGAACGCAACAACGGGTCAGGTGCTACTGATCCCGGCGGAACGACCCGATGCACTGACCCGGACGTGGATGACCAGGCTGCCGGGTCTGTTTTCGGCGGCCGCAGCGATGCCCGCATCGCTTCTGGATCAGCTCCCCCCAGCGACAGACGGCGCAATGGCGCAGATCCGAACCTTCGCTCGCTTCGGTTCACGTCTCGAAGCCCCGGCAATCCGGCACCTCCCCGACAGTGTGCTCCTCGGTGGCGCCCCTGCACCCGTAGCGGCCACCACGGCCAGTATTGCGTGGAGTGTGCCGTTGCTGGATGCCGGAGACGAGCTCGATGGCACGATCACGGTGATGGGGGGCGTCACCCGATCGACCTGGTGGGCGCAGGCCTCGGAACCGACGTTTCGCTGGCGTACCACACTGGAGCGACTGGCTACCGCGCTCGACAGTGCGGGAACAGCGGTGCCCGACAGCACCCGTCGCGACAACCGGATGCGACTGGCACGCGCCGATGTGCTGCTCACCACCGGCGCTGCGCTCGTGGTCCAACCCCTCCTCTGGTCGAGGAGTGACGGTAGTCTGGTGGTCGCTCGCGTGGGAGTGACCGATGGGCGACGGATCGGTGTAGGCGCGACGCTGGCCCAGGCCCTCTCCGGCATTGGGCAAACCGTACAGGATGAAGTACCGGGAGCGGGCCAGGGCATAGCCCGTCCGAGTGTACCTCCGGAGGATCTGGCGCTCCGTCTCTACGACGCCATGCGGCAGGCCATGCGGCAGGGCGACTGGACCTCCTTCGGGACAGCGTTCGACAGCCTGGGGCGCGTATTGAAACGACCGCCGCAGTGATTGCGGCCGGTCGGCTCGCCTTCGGTTCTGGCGATCCGGCTGTGGGGGATGGGCCTGGAGCTCAGGTGTTGCTGTGAACGGCCCCAACCCTCTAGCATTGAACCGTTGACATTCCCCGATCTTGGAGAGCGCGTGAACCTACACGAGTATCAGGCGAAGGAACTGTTGCGGGCGGCCGGCGTGCCGATCCCGCCCGGTGAGGTCGCCACGACGCCGGAGCAGGCGGAGGCCATCGCAAAGCGCTATGGCAGCGCCGTAATGGTGAAAGCCCAGGTCCATGCCGGCGGTCGCGGCAAGGCCGGTGGTGTGAAGTATTGCCCGACGCCAGACGCGGCGAAGGAAAAGGCAACCGCCATCCTCGGCATGACCATCAAGGATCTGACGGTCGAGAAGGTCCTCGTCACGGTGGCCGCGGACATCGGCTCCGAAGCCTATGTGGGCATCATCGTGGATCGCGCGACGAAGAAGCCGGTGTTCATGGTTTCGGCCGCTGGCGGCATCGACATCGAGGAAGTCGCGGCCACCACCCCGGAGAAGATTCTCTATCATCCCGTGGACACCCGTTACGGACTGCTGCCGTTCGAAGCCATGCGCATGGGTTTCTTCCTGTACAAGGATGTGAAGCTCGCTCGGCAGGCCGCGAAGATCATGCAGCAGCTCTACACGGCGTTCATGAACGCCGGTTGCTCGCTGGCGGAAATCAATCCGCTCGTGATGACGCCGCAGGGTGAGCTCATCGCCGTGGACGGCAAGATGGTGATCGACGACAATGAACTCGATCGCCGTCCCGAGATCGCCGCGCTGCGCGACGAATCGAGCGAGGCGCCCAGCGAAGTGGACGCGCGCAACGCCAACCTCACGTTCATCAAGCTCGACGGCAACGTGGGCTGCGTGGTGAACGGCGCCGGCCTCGCCATGGCCACGATGGACCTGGTCAAGTATTACGGCGGCGATCCGGCCAACTTCCTGGACATCGGTGGTTCGTCGAACCCGGAGAAGGTCGTGAATGCGCTCCGTATCATCACCGCAGATCCGAACGTGAAGTGTATTCTGTTCAACATCTTCGGCGGCATCACGCGCACCGATGACGTGGCCAATGGCATCGTCACGGCGACGAAGGCGAATCCGCTCAAGGTGCCCATCGTCATCCGTCTCACCGGCACCAACGAGGAGCTCGCGTTGCAGATCCTGAAGGACAACGGTTTCTCCGCGTCGAGCGACATGGATTCGGCCGTGCAGCGCGCGGTCGAACTCGCCACCAAGGGAGGTGCGGCGTGAGCATCTTCATCGACAACGGCACCAAGCTGGTGGTGCAGGGCATCACGGGCCGCGATGGTTCGTTCCATGCCAAGCAGATGATCGAATACGGCACGAAGGTTGTGGCCGGTGTCACGCCTGGAAAGGGTGGTCAGACGTTCGAAGGCACCGCCCCCATCTTCGATACCGTGTACGACGCGGTGCAGGCCACGGGTGCGAACACGTCGGTCATCTACGTGCCGCCCATGTACGCCGCTGACGCCATCATGGAAGCCGCAGCGGCCGGCGTGAAGCTCATCGTCTGCATCACCGAAGGCGTGCCCGTGCTCGACATGACCAAGGTGTACCCGTACGTGAAGGAAGCGGGTGCGCGTCTTATCGGCCCCAACTGCCCGGGTCTCATCACGCCGGGCGAGAGCAAGGTCGGCATCATTCCGGGTCGCATTTGCGCAGCGGGTCAGGTCGGTGTCGTGAGCCGCTCGGGCACGCTCACCTACGAAGTCGTCAACGCGCTCACCAAGGCCGGCATCGGCCAGAGCACCTGCGTGGGTATCGGTGGCGACCCGATCAACGGCACCAACTTCATCGACTGCCTTGCCGCTTTCGAAGCGGATCCAAAGACCAAGGCCGTGGCGATGATGGGCGAGATTGGCGGGACGGACGAACAGGAAGCCGCGACCTTCATCAAGGAACACATGACCAAGCCGGTCGTGGGCTTCATCGCCGGCCAGACGGCTCCGCCGGGACGCCGCATGGGTCATGCAGGCGCGATCATCTCGGGTTCGGCCGGTACGGCCGCTGAGAAGATCGAGTCGTTCAAGGCCGCCGGCATGGGCGTCGCCCAGCGCCCGGTTGACTTCGTGGAGCTGATCAAGGCGCGACTGGGCTAAGACAGCGGACCACTCGGTGCTGAGCCTTCACCCCCGGCGTTGGGCTATGTGCCCCACGCGGGGGGTTTTGGTTTGGCGTAGAGGGTGTCGAGCAAGAAGGAGCACTTGATTAGGAATCTGGTATCATATACGATACCGCATGCCATCGCGGGTCGTCCTGGACACAAATGTTCTCGTCGCCGCACTTCGCTCGAGGCAGGGCGCCTCGTTTGCGCTCCTCCAGCGACTGGCGGCTGCGACGCCGGGCTACGAAGTCTACGTCTCGGTACCGCTCGTCTTCGAGTACGAAGACGTCCTTCGGCGACAGGCTGCGACCATAGGTCTTCCGATGTTCGTCGTTGATGACGTTCTGGATTTCGTCTGCTCGGTCGCGTACCACCAGGCCATCTTCTTCCTGTGGCGCCCGGCCCTCCGGGACCCGGGCGACGATATGGTGCTTGAGCTCGCGGTGGCGGCTGGTGCCGACTTTGTCGTGACCTTCAACACCCGCGACTTCGCCGGATCGGAGCGATTCGGCCTGCGCGTGGTACGACCGGGTGAGTTGTTGCGCCTGCTGGACGGTGAAGAAGACCTATGAACAAGGGGAAGCAATGAGCACGATCAGCCTCAGACTGCCGGAATCTTTGCACAACCGCGTGCGGACGATCGCGGAGCGCGAGGGCGTTTCGATCAATCAGTTGATCACCACGGCACTGGCCGAAAAGCTCTCGGCGTTGTTGACCGAAGACTACCTCGCCGAGCGCGCCGGTCGCGGTTCACGCGAGCGGTTTCTCGAAGCACTCTCACAGGTGCCCGATGTGGCACCGGATGAAGCGGACCGCCGTTGACCCGGCACGGGGTACGGTGGCCTCACGGCCTCCTGCCCACGTTCTTGATTTGGTCCACACGGTCTGAATACCCTGGCGCCTCGCCGACATCCTGTCCACCTCCCGCTCCAGAGTGGCGATGACGGCGCTAACGCTCGCCGACGCGGCGCGAGAAATGGCGGAAGGCTTCGTCGATTCGGGACGATCGGGTCGCCGGCCTGCTGAACGAACGGGAGCTGCTGCGGGACCTCCTGAGCCGTTATCTTCCGCGCGCGAGGGGCATCGCATGGCCTCCCGCCGCCCACGCCGGCGCGGCAAACGGTGAGCGGCCTGATGCCCCCTCAGGTGCTGTGTGTCGCTCCCGATCAGCCGCTGGCCAGAGTGGCGTCTCTCATGCTCAACAAGGACGTCGACCGGGTACCCGTGGTGAAGAACGACCGTCTGGTCGGCCTCCTGACCCATCGGGACATCGTTCGCAAATTGATCGGATCGTGACCATGGCTGGACGGAAGACTCTGACGATCGTGAAGCCCGACGCCTTCGGCAGCGGCAAGGCCGGGCTCATCATTGCGTTGCTCGAAAAGGCGGGGTTCGTCGTGAGGGCTGCCCGCGTGTTGCATCTGACCACCGCGCAGGCCGGCGAGTTCTACGCCGTCCACAGGGAACGCGGTTTCTACCCAGAGCTGGTGGAGTTCATGACCAGTGGGCCGTGCATGCCACTGGTCCTGGAGCGCGACGACGCGGTGGCCACGCTGCGTACGGTGATCGGCGCGACGGACCCGGCCGAAGCGGCCGAGGGCACCGTGCGCAAGCTGTATGCGGAATCGAAGGGTCGGAACGCGATCCATGCGTCGGATTCTGACGAGAACGCAGAGCGGGAAGCGCGTTTCTTTTTTGCCGAGGCAGACTCGATCACCTGAGAGCGACCCCACAGGGGTCGCCTCAGGCGGGGCATGCTGGAGCGCGCGGCTTAAGTCCGCGCGGTGACGGCACTTGGCTGCCGCAGAAGCCGGTGAACGGAGGCCGCGCAGCCCTTGTGTCGCGGGCCGGTTTGTCCTATGTTTTGTGGCTATGCTGTGCTTTGACATCCGCAGTCTGGAAGCGCGGGCCGTGAGCATCGATGGGGTGCTTGCAGCTTCGGATCCGGTGTGGCAGCCCGACGACGCGTGCCCGGTCGAACCCGGTGTTCATGTCGTTGGTCGCTTGTCGAGTGCGGGTGCCGGACGCTTTTATTGGAGTGGCCGGTTTGAAGGTGCAGCGGTGACCGAGTGCAGGCGTTGCCTGACCGCGGTCACGGTGCCGGTTTCAGATGATGTTCATCTGTTGTTCGCCGAGTCGGATGTCGAAGAGGCCAACGAGGATGATGTGGTACTGATACCGGCTGGCGAGCGCGATCTCGACCTTCGCCCGGCGGTGCGCGAGGAGTGGCTCCTGGCCGTTCCTGGCTTCGCGCTCTGCCGGGAGGATTGTCGGGGGCTGTGCCCGTCATGTGGTGCCGATCGTAACCGGGAGGCGTGCACCTGTGCGCCTCCTTCGGATCCCCGTTGGGATGGGCTGCGTGAAGTGCGCAGCTCCGATTCCTGACGGCCTTTTTCGTCTCGAACGTTCAGGTCAGAGTCCCATGGCCGTACCCAAGCGCCGCACATCCAAGCGGCGGAAGCGCGCCCGCAACACGCACAAGACCGCGCCCGCCATCGTGATCCAGTCGTGCCCGCAGTGTAGTGCCGCGAAGCGCCCGCACCGTGTGTGTGCGGAATGCGGCTACTATGCGGGTGAGCAGCGGGTAGAAGCGCAGGAAGCGTAAGCTTGGCGACTATCGCCGTGGATGCCATGGGGGGTGATCTCGCCCCCCGGGCCCCCATCGCGGGTGCGCTCCAGGCACTCGGAGCGCTTCCCCCGCAGCACCAGATTGAACTGATCGGCCAAACGGCCATCATCGAGGCCGAGCTCGACGCACTGCTGCGTGGAGAGCTCGCCGAATTTGCGCATGTCCGCCATCGCCTCTCCATTGTTGAGGCGCCCGAGATCGTCGAGATGTCGGACAAGCCCGCGGCCGCCCTCAGGCGCAAACCCAACAGCTCGATGGTGGTGGGCGTCAAGCGAGTCGCCGAAGGGCACGCGCAGGGCTTCGTGTCTGCGGGCAGTACCGGTGCCCAGATGGCCATCTCCCTCATGGTCCTCAAGCTGCACAGCGGCATCACGCGTCCCGCCATCGCTGCCATTTTCCCCTCGGCCAGGCAACCCATCCTGGTCCTCGATGTCGGCGCCAATGTCGATTGCGACGCGCAGGAACTGGTCCAGTTCGCGCGCATCGGCACCGTCTATGCCAAGTCGCTGCTTGGCCGGGAGAACCCCACCATCGGCCTGCTCTCCGTTGGCGAAGAGGCGGAGAAGGGCAACGTGGCCGTGAAGGAGGCCCACCAGCGCCTGCTCGGCGCGGGGCTCAACTTTCTCGGGAATGTCGAGGGGCGCGATCTCCCCAAGGGCGCCTGCGAGCGCGGCCCCATCGACGTCGTCGTGTGCGATGGGTTTACGGGAAACATCCTGCTCAAGTTCTACGAGAGCCTCGGCCCCTTTCTGATCGGCATGGTCTCAAAGATCGGGCAGCTCGATCCACGGCAGATCATGGGCTCCCTCAAGCAGTTCGATGTCGACGAATATGGCGGCACGCCCCTGCTTGGGGTGCGTGGCGTCTCGATCATCTCGCACGGCAAGAGCTCGCCCAAGGCAATCAAGAATGCCATCGCGGTGGCCATACGCGCGTGGGAGTCGGGCATGACCGACGAGATCGGTCGACGCCTCGCCGAATCCATGCCGGACGCGCCCGCCCCGACGACTGCGCCGACTGTCACACCAACCGTGTCGACGACCATCGCCACCGACACCGTCGCATGAAGCGCCCCGTTGCCTATATCGCTGGAACCGGACACGCTGTACCTCGCCGGGTCGTCACCAATTCCGATATCGCGGCGATGGGTGTGGACACCGATGACGAATGGATCATCGAACGCACTGGCATTCGCGAGCGACGCATCATGGGAGAGGGAGAGTCCCTCACCTCCATCTCGGCAGAGGCCTCTCGGCAGGCGATGGCGCGCGCGGGTGTGCAGCCAGGCGAAATCGATGTCATTATCCTCGCCACGGCTTCGCCGGATCACCTGCTGCCGGCCACGGCGGTGGAGGTACAGACTGCGCTGGGGTGCTCCCGGGCAGCCGCCTTCGATCTCGGTGCCGCATGCACCGGGTGGTTGTACAGCACGATCGTGGCCGAATCGCTGATCGCGAATGGCAGCGCGAACACCGTGCTCGTGATTGGCGCCGAACGATTGAGCGCGATCGTCGACTGGACTGACAGGAACACCTGCATCGTGTTCGGCGATGGCGCAGGCGCGACTGTGATGCGCCGTGCCGAGAAGCAGCAGACCCGCGGTGTACTCTCGAGCTTCATGCGCTCCGATGGTGCACTGGCCGAGTTGCTGTGGCGGCCGGCTGGTGGCGGCGTCACCCCATTCTCGCCGGAGACCTTCGACCAACGGCAGCACTACGTCCACATGTCGGGACGCGAAGTGTTCAAGCACGCCGTCCGATCGATGGCCGAAGCCACCGACCGCGCGCTCGACGCGGCACGTCTGACGGCCGCTGATGTCGACCTGCTCATTCCGCATCAGGCGAATGTGCGCATCATCGAGGCGACCGCGAAGCATGCCGGGATCTCCATGGACAAGGTCTTTGTGAATGTCGACCGATTCGGCAACACGTCGGCCGCGTCGATTCCTATCGCCTTGAACGATGCCGTGGAGCAGGGCCGCGTGAAGGAGGGCATGACGGTGCTGTTCGCCGCCTTTGGCGCCGGCTTCACCTGGGGTTCGCTGGTCATCCGTTTCTGACGCATCCGGCCGTGTTGATGCCTCGTCTTCCGCTCCATCGTCACCCGCAGGGATTCTGACAACATGAGCACCGAGTTTGTCCTGCTCCTGCCGGGGCAGGGATCCCAGAAGGTAGGGATGGGCAGGGACCTGTACGAAGCGTTTCCTGCGGCGCGAGATGTCTTTCGCGCTGTGGATGACGCCATCGGCATGGCGCTCTCGCGGCTGGCGTTCGAAGGTCCCGCCGACGAATTGACGCGTACCCTGAATGCGCAGCCCGCGCTGCTGACACACAGCGCCGCGGTCTGGGCCGTGGTCAAGGACACCCTGGGTGACCGCGTGCGCGCCGCGGCAGGCCATTCGCTGGGCGAGTTCTCGGCGTATCACGTGACGGGTGCGCTGGAGGTGGCGGGCGCTGCGCGCATCGTGCGCCAGCGGGGGACCTTGATGTACGAACAGGGAGTCGCGCGACCCGGAGCGATGGCCGCGATCCTTGGCGTCCTCACCGCCAATATCGACGTGCTCTGTGCGCAGGCCACCGCCGAGCGCGGGCTTGTCGTACCGGCCAACTACAACAGCGACGAGCAGGTGGTGATCTCTGGTGAAGTCGCCGGCGTGGAGCGCGCGATGGAACTGGCCAAGGAGGCCGGCGCCAAGCGCTGTCTGCCGCTGCCGGTGAGTGGCGCATTTCACTCCCCGCTCATGGCGCCGGCCGCAGCGGGATTGGCTAAGGCTCTCGAGGCGGAAGCATGGACGAACCCACGCGTCCCGGTCGTCGCCAACGTGAATGCTGACGTCATCAGCGACGCCGCCACCGCGCGTGCATTGCTCGTGCAACAGCTCACCGCGCCTGTGCAATGGGTCCAGGTGATGCGTACCTTGGCGGAGCGCCATCCCGACGCGCTCTTCGTCGAAATCGGCACGGGCGCAGTGCTCACGGGCCTCGCCCGCCGCATCGCGCCATCGGTGAAAGCCATGGCCTGTGGCACGGTGGCCGATGTTGAGAAGTTGCTCGAACTCGCGCAGCCAGCAGGCTGAAGGAAGACTCGATGACGCATCCCGCTCCCGGCACCCGAATCGACCTCACGGGCCGTGTGGCCCTCGTCACCGGCTCCACGCGCGGCATCGGCCGTGCGATCGCCGTCACCTTGGCGCACGCCGGCGCCCGCGTCGCGGTCGCTGGCCGTGACGCCGAGAAGGCCGCCGCCGTTGCAGCGGAGCTTCAGGCCGCCGCGGGTGTGGAAGTCCGCGGGTATGCTGCGGATATCGCCGACACGGCGCAGGCCGCCGCGCTTGTCGACGCCGTGGAAAAGGATTTCGGGCATCTCGACATCCTGGTGAACAATGCCGGCCTGACGCGCGACAACCTGATGATGCGGATCAAGGACGACGATTGGGATGCGGTCATCGACGCGAATCTGCGCGGGGCCTTTGCCACCTGTCGTGCCGCCACGCGTGGCATGATGAAGCGGCGATGGGGGCGCATCATCAATCTGGCCAGTGTTGTGGGTATGACCGGCAACAAGGGCCAGGTGAACTATGCGGCCAGCAAGGCGGGCCTGATCGGCATGACCAAGTCGATTGCCAAGGAACTCGCCTCGCGAAATATCCTGGCCAACGTGGTCGCACCGGGCTTCATCGAGACCGACATGACGGCCCAGATGACGCCCGATGCCCGGGCCACGCTCAGTGCGGGCATTCCGCTAGAGCGACTGGGAACGCCGGACGATGTGGCGGGCATGGTACTCGTGCTCGCCTCCGATCTGACCAGCTATGTGACCGGTCAGGTCTTTGTGGTGGATGGCGGCCTGGTGATGTGACGCTCGCGTCGGATTGGGATCCGCCCACGGGGCGCCCCGATCGGAACACCACAGGACACCCTTCCGGGACCCATGGCGGGACCCGAAAAGGGACCCTCCCTGAGGTGCCGCACACCGGCTAACTTCCCCTCTCTCACTCTCAAACAACTCCAGAGGAACACCTCCCATGGCGGATCACGCGTCGAAGATCAAGGACATCATCGAGAAGGAACTCGGCGTGGAGCGCGAGAAGCTGACTCCCGAAGCGAGCTTCATCGAGGACCTCGGTGCCGACTCGCTCGACATCGTCGAGCTGGTCATGGAGTTCGAGAAGGAGTTCAACATCGACATCCCCGATGAGGACGCCGAGAAGCTCCGCACGGTGGGCGATGCGGTCGCCTATCTCGAGGCGAAGGTCGGCGGTTGATGCGACGGAGGGTCGTCGTCACGGGACTCGGGGCGGTCACGCCCGTCGGTAACGACGTGGCGACGACGTGGCAGTCGCTGTTGGCAGGCGTGTCCGGCGGGGCACCGATCACGAAGTTCGATGCCAGCACCTTCAAGGTGCAGTTCGCCTGCGAGGTGAAGGGCTTCGATGTGGGCCTGTACATGGACCGCAAGGAAGCCAAGCGTGCGGACCTGTTCACCCAGTACGCGGTGGCCGCCTCCACACAGGCCATGCAGGACGCCGGGTTCGCCGAGGGGGGGTTCGTACCCGAGGATTGCGGTGTCATCGTCGGGAGCGGCATCGGCGGGCTGGCCACGATGGAAGACCAGCATTCGGTGCTGATGACGTCGGGAAATCGACGCATCTCGCCGTTCTTCGTACCCATGTATATCGCCGACATCGCCGCCGGTGTGGTCTCCATGCGCTTTGGCGCAAAGGGGCCGAACTTCGCGACGGTGTCGGCGTGTTCCACCAGTGCTCACGCGATTGGTGAAGCCTTCAGGACCATTGTATACGGCGATGCCGATGTGATGATTGCCGGTGGTTCAGAGGCCTCGGTGTTGCCGATGGCCATCGGCGGCTTCGCCAACATGACGGCGCTGTCCGAGCGTAACGACTCACCGGCCACGGCCTCTCGTCCGTTCGATGCAACGCGTGATGGCTTCGTGCTTGGCGAGGGTGCGGGAATCGTCGTGCTCGAGGAGCTGGAACACGCGCGGCGCCGCGGCGCACGCATCTACGGTGAAATCGTGGGCTACGGCGCCACCGGTGATGCCTACCACCTCACCGGTCAACCGGAAGCGCACGAAGGTCTGCAGCGCGCCATGCGCCGCGCCCTGAAGGACGGTGGGGTCGCTCTCAATGAGGTCGACTACATCAATGCCCACGGCACGTCGACGCCACTCAATGATCCCAACGAGATCAAGGCGATCAAGACGGTCTTTGGCGATCACGCGCGGCACCTGTCAATCAGTTCCACCAAGTCGGCGACTGGGCACATGCTTGGCGCCGCCGGTGGAGTGGAATTCATCGCCTGTGCGCTCGCGGTGCACCATGGCATGATCCCACCCACCATCAATCACACGACTCCCGATCCCGAGTGTGATCTCGATGTCACGCCGAACACGCCCACGGCACGTCCGGTGAACGTCGCGCTCTCCAACAGCTCGGGCTTCGGGGGTCACAACGCCGCAATCGCGCTCCGACGGTGGACCGAGTAGGGTCGTCGGGACGCGAGCTGCGGTGACGCGCGGTCTGTCTGCCGCGCCAACGTCCGGAGATGTCCTGATGCCACGTGCCGTCCCGTTCGACCTCTCACGATTGCGTGACCCGGCGCTCCTTTCGATCGGAAACAAGCTGATCGCGGGGGAGCGCCTTACCGTTGCGGATGGTGTCACTCTTTTCCGCTCGCCCGATCTGCTCGGCGTGGGCGCGATGGCGGATGCTGCCAACCGGGCCCGTCACGGCGACCGGGTGACCTTCGCCTCCAACCAGCACATCAACCCCACCAACGTCTGTGTCCTGCGCACGACCTGCACCTTCTGCGGGTATGCGCGCCTGCCGAAGGAAGAGGGAGCGTATCGGTACTCCATTGAGCAGGTGCTCGCCGAGTCCGATCGTGCCGACGGGACCATCACCCGCGAGTTCCACATCGTGGGTGGGCTCGATATGCAGGCCGGTCTCGAGTATTACCAGGCGATGTTTCGCGCGCTCAAGGCCAGGCATCCCCAGGTCCACATCAAGGCGCTCACGGCTGTTGAGATCGCGCACATTGCGCGTATCGAGAAGAAGAGTCGCGAGGACGTGCTCCTCGCCTTGCGCGACGCGGGCCTCGACACGCTGCCGGGCGGGGGCGCTGAGACCTTCAGTGCGGCCGTACGCGACGTCATCGCGTCCAAGAAGCTCGGTGGCACGGATTTCATCGACGTGCACCGAACAGCGCACCGTCTTGGCATCCGGTCCAACTGCACCATGCTGTACGGACACGTGGAGACCATGGAAGACCGTGTCGAGCATCTCGCGATGCTCCGCGACCTGCAGGACGAGACCGGCGGCTTCCTGGCCTACATCCCCTTGGCGTATCACCCCGACGACAACGAACTCGGAAGAGCGCTTGGGCGGGAGGGCACCTCGACCACCGGCGTCGACGACCTGCGCAACCTGGCGGTAGGGCGACTCTTCCTCGATAACTTCGAGCATATCAAGTCGCACTGGATCATGGTCACATCGGCCGTCTCACAACTCGCGCTGCATTTCGGTGTGAATGACATCGAAGGCACTGTGGTGCGTGAGAAGATCTACCATGCCGTGGGCGCCCATACGCCACAGGGCATGACGCTCTCCCAACTGCTGGGGCTCATTCGGGGCGCCGGGAAGGTGCCCGCCGAGCGCGACTCGTTCTACACCATCCTCCGCGAGTTCGACGTGGAGGACGATGTCGGGGCAGACCTCGTGCCGGAGCCTGTCACCGCCGCGGCGTCCTGAGCCATGTCTGCGCCTCCATTGCGCGTCGGGCGCATCCGCTACATCAACTGCTATCCCGTGTATGGCGCCATCGATCGCGGGATTGTGCCGCTTTCCGGGACACTGATCGATGGCGTGCCTACGGCACTCAATCAGCTCATGGCAGCCGGTGAGCTCGATGTCAGCGTGGTGTCGGCGGTGGAGTACGCGCGTGATGCCACCCGCCTGCTGCTGTTACCGGAAATCGGCATCACGAGTGACGGGCCAGTGCGCAGCGTCATGCTCTTCAGCAAGCGGGCGCCGGAGGACCTCGGGGGCCGGCGTGTGGTCGTGAGCCGCAGCAGCATGACCTCGGTGGCCCTGCTCGAGCTGCTGTTTGAGCACGTCTGGCGCTGCCGACCAGAGTTCATACCCGGCGATGCCGAGGTTTCCGATATCGCTCGATTCGACGAGGCTGCGCACGACGCGCGCCTGGTGATCGGCGATGCGGCCCTCAAGCTCTTCGATGAAAGCGCCCGGGGCGGTCCCTGGGCGGCACGGTATCCCTGGCGCGCGGATCTCGGGGCCACATGGAAGGAGTGGACCGGCCTGCCGTTTGTGTTCGCCGTGTGGGTGGCTCGCCGCAGCACGCCGGTCCACGCATCGCTGGCCGCGCACGCCAGCCTCATCGCTTCACGCGACTGGGGCCTCGCGCACCTCGACGTTCTCGCGCAGCAGGCATCGGAACGCAGCGGTGTTCCGCTCGAATCCTGCACCGAGTACTTCGCGGGGCTCGATTATCGGCTGTCCTATCCGCACCTCGCCGGCCTCACCGAGTTCTTCCGGCGGTTGGTGTTGGCCGGTCGCGTGCCCAACGGGACGCTGGCCTTCCTCCCGGCCGCCTAGCCGGCTTCATGTCCGTTACGTGTCATCCTCAGGGTCATCATGCGTGATCTGCTCGATTTCTATACGAACGCCCCGTTGCTTGAGCTGGGAGCCGAAGCGGATCGCATCCGCGAAGCGAAGCACCCGGAAGGCATCGTCACGTACATCGTCGACCGCAATATCAACTACACCAACGTCTGTGTAGCCGATTGCGGATTCTGTGCGTTCTATCGCCGTCCAAGACATGAGGATGGCTACACGCTGTCGTATGAACAGATCGGGGCCAAGATCGAAGAGACCAAGGCGTTGGGCGGCGTCCAGATCCTGATTCAGGGTGGACACAATCCATACATTCCCTTCGAGTGGTACCTCGATCTCCTGCGGTACATCAAGCGCTATCACCCCATACACATTCATGGCTTCTCGCCAAGCGAAGTGGATTTCTTCGCGACGCGATTTCGCATGGAGGCCAGCGACGTGATCCGCGAACTACAGGCGGCGGGGCTCGACTCCATTCCCGGCGGCGGCGGCGAGATCCTCGTTCAGCGGGTGCGCGACATTGCGGCCCCCAAGAAGGCCGGTGCTGATCGCTGGCTGGAAATCATGGAACTCGCTCACAACGCCGGCATGAAGACGTCGGTGACCATGATGTATGGTATTGGGGAAACGCTGGCCGAACGCCTGGAGCATTTGCAGCGCGTGCGTGATCTGCAGGCCCGAACCAATGGGTTCACGGCATTCATCACCTGGCCGCTGCAGCCGGAAAACACGCCGACCATGTCGCACATGCCAAAGACCGACGCCACCACGTATCTGCGTACCGTGGCCATCTCGCGTATCCTGCTTGACAACGTGCCCAATCTGCAGTCGAGCTGGGTCACGATGGGCATGAAGGTGGGACAGTTGGCGCTGCGCTTCGGCTGCAACGACTTCGGTTCGCTGATGATCGAGGAGAACGTGGTGTCGGCCGCCAACACGACGCACCGCACCACCACCGACGAACTCGAGCGCTTGATTGTCGATGCCGGGTTCTCACCGGCGCGTCGGCGGCAGGACTACTCACTGCTCCCCGCCGAGGCCAGCTCAGAGCCGGCAGCCGCCCAGGCCACATCGACCGCAGCCGCCTGAGTGTCAATGACCACGTTACCGCGCGTTGGGGTGGGATACGACTCGCATCGTTTCGCGGATGGGGGGCCAATGCGCCTTGGCGGTATCGACATCCCGGGCAACCGGCACTGCGCGGGGCACTCTGATGGTGACGCGGTCTGTCATGCGGTTACCGACGCCATCCTCGGCGCGGCGGGCCTCGGCGATATCGGCGAGATGTTTCCCGACACTGACGCGGCCAACAAGGGCAGGGATTCCGTCGGCATGCTCGCGGCGGCCGTGGAGCGGCTGCATGCCGCAGGATGGTGTGTGGGCAATGTCGATGTCACCGTCGTCACCCAGCGCCCCAAGATCGGACCGCATCGCGGTGCCATGCGGGAGCGTCTCGCGGCGGTGCTACGGGTGGACGCCGGCGATGTCTTCGTGAAAGGCAAGACCAACGAAGGACTCGGGTGGATCGGCCGAGAAGAGGGACTTGGTGTGATCGCCACGGCCACGATTTTCGCACGCCCCTGATCGTGCCGCTGGCGTGCAATATTGGCGCCCGTGTTCCGCCTCTGGTATCGCTCCGTGCGTGAACTGCTCGATTGGTTGACCACCCTCCCGGATCCGCTGCTGTATGGCGCGATCCTGGTAGCGGCCTTCGCCGAGAATGTATTTCCGCCCTTGCCGGCCGACACGGTCATCGCATTGGGTGCCTTCGTGGCAGCGCGCGGCAATGGCACACTGCTTGGCGTTTGGGGAGCAACCATGTTCGGCAATATCGGCGGTGCGATGTGCATGTATTGGGTCGGCTATCGATTCGGCCTGCCGTGGGTGTCACGTCGCATACCCGCGCTCATTCCGGCCGATGCCAGCCAGCGGTTCGCACAACGCTTCGCGGCACAGGGAATGATGGCCGTCGTCATCAGTCGCTTCCTCCCCGCCGTGCGGGCCGTGGTACCACCAGTCGCCGGCGCCCTGGGAATCGGCGCAATCCGTGCCGGTGTCGCGATGACGCTGGCTTCGAGCCTGTGGTATGGACTCGTGTGCGTCCTGGCCTTTCGCGCCGGTACCAGCGCCGAAGCCCTGCTCACGAGGATCGCCGGCCAGCAGCGTCTCTTTGCCATACTTGCAGCCCTGCTGGCGGCGCTGCTGGGTCTCGTCTGGTGGCGCCGTGCACGACGATCACATGGGACCGGTGATCGTCACGAGCAGGAGGGGCCATCGTCATGACATCGCCGATTCGGCAGGGACCCCGGTGAGCACACCCAGCAACCCATTGGCGGAAGTGTCCGAAACGGAGCGTGCTCTGCGCCGAGGGTTTCACCTGCAGGCGTTCGAGGATGCCCTGCTGCTCGAGCACGGCGCCTCACCGTTGACGGTGGATGCGTATCGGCGCGACGTCATGCGTTGCGCGGCCTACATGCGTGCGCAGGGCATTGGCCAGGCGGGGGACATTACACCGGCCGCGCTGCGGGAATTCGTCTATCATTTGAAGGATCTCGGGCTCGCCGGCAGTTCCATTCGCCGCAACATCTCGGCGCTGCGCACCTGGTTCAGCGTTCTGGTGGCGGAGAATCTGGTCACCAGGGATCCTACGGATAGACTCGACACGCCGCAGCGCTGGCGCACGCTCCCCGAAGTGCTCACGGTGGAGGAAGTGACACGTCTGCTCGCCGCGCCGGGACTGGATGAACGTCTGGCGTTTCGTGATCGTGCGATGCTCGAGCTCGCGTACGGTGCGGGGCTGCGTGTGTCGGAGTGGATCGGACTGGAAGTGAAAGACGTAATGCTCGAGGAAAGTCTGGTGCGGGTGTTGGGGAAGGGCAGCAAGGAGCGTCTGGTGCCCATCGGCCGCAACGCCATCGGCGCCGTGGCCGTGTATCTGCGCGAACTGCGGCCCGTCTTGGAGCGTGGCGCAGGCAAGGGTTTCCTGTTTCTGAACGGACGCGGCGTGCCACTCACCCGCATGGGTGCCTGGAAGATCCTGCGCAAGTACGTGGAGATGGCGGGCATCGAAAAACCGGTCTCTCCGCACACCCTGCGTCACTCGTTCGCCACCCATCTCCTCGAAGGTGGGGCCGACCTGCGGGCGGTGCAGGAGATGCTGGGTCACGCCGACATTGCGACCACGCAGATCTATACTCATGTGGATCGTGAGTATCTGCGAAGTGTGCACCGGCAGTTCCATCCGCGGTCGTGATTGTGCCCCACGTGTCGAGCGAGCGCCCTCGTTATCGCGCTGCGGGGCGCACCTGACCGGCGGACACTCCGTAACCGCAGGGCTGCTTCATTCCGCTAGAGTCGGGCCTTCCTCTCCGGATACGATCCCCTCGCGAGCCTGCGATCTGAGTTGGTGTCACACGGTGAGTCACAACAGCAGAGTACGCTTGACGAGTTGCCCAGCGAATACCGGCATGACGTACGGTGGCGGACCGTAGTGGTTCGTTCAATCCACCTGCACTTTGGCCTCAGGCGAATTCCGTTCATTATTCAGAAGGACAATCGCACCGCGAGACCCTCCGGACGATTTTCTGCTTCCCTCAGACCGAGCTGATGCATGACAGGCACGCCGCGCGGAGAAATGCCGTTTCTCGACCACTTGGAGGAGCTTCGTTGGCGACTATTCCGGTGCGCTGTCGCGATAGCGATAGGTATCGCGGTCTCGTTTGGCTTGCTCTACTCCAAGCGGCTCGATCTCTTCGCGTTCCTTGAGCAACCAATAAAGCCTTACCTGAACGGACAGAAGCTCACCGTGACCCACGTTGGAGATCTCTTCGATCTTGTGATGGATGCGTCGATCACGCTCGGCCTCGTCATAGCCTCCCCGATTATTGCATGGCAGATTTGAGGATTCCTGTCGCCTGCGCTGTACGGACATGAGAAAAGGGTGGTGATTCCGGCGCTCGTCGCCGCAGCAATGCTGTTTCTCGCAGGCATGGCACTGAGCTTCTATTACGTCCTGCCGGTGACGATCGGCTTCTATATGAGCTTTCAGGCAGATGCCTTCCAAGTGCTGCAGACGGTCGAAAACTACATGACCTTGGTCATCTCCATGTGCCTGGCCTTCGGTGCGATCTTCGAGTTGCCGGTGGTCATCGCCCTACTGTCGGCGCTCGGCATCATCCAGCCGCAGTATCTCACGCGCTTCCGGCGGCATGCGCTGGTGGGATGCCTCTTCGCCCCGGCGCTCATCACGCCAGGCAGCGACCCCACATCGCTCGCGCTGCTGACCATTCCGCTCTATCTGCTGTACGAAGCCTCGATCACGGTGTCGCGGCTGATCGCCCATCGACGGACTGCGCGGCTTCGTCTGGATGACGCGACGTCGAGCCTGAACTGAGTCCCGATCCCATCAGATGAGGGCATCCTCCCCAGCGCTATCGCGCTGCGGGGCTCACCTGACCGACGGACACTCCGTAACCGCAACGCTGCGTTGTGCCACCGGCGGGATACGATTTGAAGTCGACGGCGATCGTATCGACATGCGTGTGAGCCTTCGCATAGGCTCTGACACAGCCGTCCACATTGCCGGTCCCGTTGATAGGCGCCAGCGCGAGCTTCGCGCTTAGAGCCACAAGCGCAAAGAGAATGACAATGCTCGCCGCGCGGCCTGCGAGCCCCTCCGACATGGCGCCCCTCATGATGCCTCCGGTTGTGGAGTCGGGCGAATCCCGTACCATCAAACTCGCGCAGAAAGGCAATGGTCACAAGTCGACGCGTCTGAGTATCTTCGAAGGATACCGCTCGTCCCCGCGTACCGATTCGCCGCCCTTCCGACTCATGCTGCTCGTCATCGACAACTACGATTCGTTCACCTACAACCTCGTGCAGTATTTCGGCGAGCTCGGTGAACAGCTCGAAGTGCATCGCAATGATGCACTCACGGTGGAGCAGGTGGGGGATATGCGCCCCGACGCCATCGTGGTCTCTCCGGGGCCCTGTTCTCCACGCGAAGCCGGCATCTCGGTCGAGGTCATCCGGCGCTACGGCGCACAGATACCCCTGCTCGGCGTGTGCCTCGGCCACCAGGCCATTGGCGAAGCGTACGGCGGCGACGTGGTGCGCGCCTCGCGCGTGATGCACGGCAAGATGTCACAGATCGAGCACGACGGTACGGGTCTCTTCGCGAACGTGCCCTCACCTTTGGGCGTGATGCGCTATCACTCGCTGGTGGTGAAACGGGAGACGCTGCCGTCCGGGCTACAGGTGACGGCCGTGGCGGCCGATGATCCCAGCGAAATCCACGCCATGCAGCACCGCCACCATCCGGTCTGGGGCGTGCAATTCCACCCGGAGTCCATTCTCACGGAGCATGGACGCACCCTATTGGTGAATTTCCTCGCGATGGCGAGAAGCGCAACCACGGTCGCCACGTCTGGTGGCGAAGGCTGATTGCCCCGCCACCAACTCCCATCACGCTTTTTTCGGGAACACCAGCGACAGCACTACGCTCCCCACCAGCACGCTCGCCACTACGCCCAGCGAGAACCCGATTCCCAGCGGACGGATCTCCGAGAGCAGCATCTTCACGCCCACGAATGACAGCACCACGGCCAGCCCGTACTTGAGCAGGTGGAACTTCGTGATCACGTTGGCGAGCAGGAAATACATGGACCTAAGCCCCAGAATGGCGAACACGTTCGAGGTGTAGACCAGAAACGGATTCCTCGTGACGCCGAAAATGGCAGGGATGGAGTCCACGGCGAAGACAATATCCGTCGTCTCCACCAGCACAAGCACCACGAAAAGCGGCGTCGCCACCAGACGCACCGCACCACCAGGCGTCAGGGCCTCACGCACGAAGAACCGTTCACCGTGAAAGCGCGTCGTAATCGGAATCACCCGCCGAACGAAGCGAATCACCGGATTGGCCTCCGGCTCGATCTCCTCATTTCCCCCCATGGCCATCCGGATGCCAGTGACGACGAGGAACACACCGAAGATGTAGATCACCCAATGGAACCTGGCGATCAGCACGGCACCCGCTCCAATCATGGCACCACGCATGAGCAAGGCGCCAAGAATCCCCCAGAACAGCACGCGGTGCTGTAACTCTGCGGGGATCCGGAAGTACCCAAAAACCAGAATGAAGACGAACAGGTTGTCCACCGACAGCGCCTGCTCCACGAGATAGCCGGCGTAGAACTCCAGCATCGACTGACGCCCCATCTCCTGACCGATCCAGAGACCGAAGCCGATCGCCAGGGAGATCCACACCACACTCCAGCCCAGAGCCTCCTTCACAGACACCGCATGCGCCTTGCGGTTGAATACCCCAAGATCGAGTGCCAGCAGCACCAGAACCAGGGCGTTGAAACCAATCCACCACGTCGTTGTCGGCATACCTGCGGGAAGGAAGGTGACAGCACGGTTCCGTTTGCCTTCGAGAACCGATCGGCGTATCTTAGTTGGCGTGAAATTTGCTGCAACTCCGCCCCGAATCACAGGTGCCCAGTGCAACCGGCACCTCGTTCAATGTCTGTCCTCGCGGTAATTCCGGCGCGCCTTGGCGCGACCCGGCTGCCCCGCAAACCGCTGCGCCTCCTCGGCGGCGAGCCTATCATCGTCCGGGTCTATCACCGGGTCGTCAGCCTCGGAGTGGCCGACGATTGCGTGGTCGCCACCGACCATGAGGAGATCCTGGCGGCCTGCACCCGGCGCGGCATTCCGGCCGTCATGACCCGTCGCGACCACCCCAGCGGCACCGATCGGGTCGCCGAAGTGGCGGCCCGCTCCGAGTTCTCCGGGTTCGACGTGCTTCTCAACGTCCAGGGCGACGAGCCGTTTGTCTCAGGCGAGGCCCTGACCGGCGCCGTACAGGTGGTCACGACCGGCCTGGCACCCATCGGGACCGCAGCCGTTCCGATTCCGGTTGAAGCGCTCTGCATCCCTGATGTGGTGAAGGTGGTCTCGGCCAACGACGGGCGCGCGCTCTATTTTTCACGAGCGCCAATCCCGTATCTCCGAGACCCATCGGATGCGACGGTGCTCGCGCCCCTCGTTCGGCAGCATGTGGGCGTCTACGCCTACACGCGGCATGCGCTCCAGCAGTGGGTCACCTGGTTGCCACATCCGCTCGAACAGGTGGAGCGACTCGAACAGCTTCGCCCCCTCGCTCACGGACTGGCCATCGGTGTCGTCACCGTTGCGGCCACCGAGGGCGGCATCGACACCGAAGACGACCTGCTGCGGGCCAATGCCTACTGGAACGGCCTGCAGCACACGGCGTCTATCATGACTTCTCCGTCGACGCACCAGACCGCATGATGCGGCTCTGATGCACCTACGTTCACGATTCTCCCCGGGAACTCGCTGATGTCCACGCTCCCCCCTCCGTCGGGCCAGGCTGCTGCGCCGAAGTACATCTTCGTGACCGGCGGCGTTGTCTCGTCCCTGGGCAAGGGCATCGCGGCCGCCTCACTGGGCCGCCTGCTCGTCGAACGCGGGTTCCGCGTGACGATGATGAAGCTCGATCCGTACCTCAATGTCGATCCCGGCACGATGTCGCCGTTCCAGCACGGTGAGGTCTTCGTGACCGACGATGGTGCGGAAACCGATCTCGATCTCGGTCACTACGAGCGTTTTCTCGACCGTCCGCTCTCGCAGGCGAACAACATCACCACCGGGCGCATCTACTCGAACGTGATCACCAAGGAACGCCGAGGCGAATACCTCGGCTCCACCGTGCAGGTCATCCCGCACATCACCGACGAGATCAAGGCCGCCATCAAACGCATCGCGCCGGGCAACGATGTCGTCATCGTCGAGATCGGAGGCACCGTCGGTGATATCGAGTCGCTGCCGTTTCTCGAGGCCATTCGGCAATTCCGCCGCGAAGTCGGGAAGGAAAACGCCCTCTTTGCGCACCTCACCCTGGTGCCCTATATCGCGGCCGCCGGTGAGGTGAAGACCAAGCCCACACAGCATTCAGTACGGGAGTTGATGGAGATCGGAATCCAGCCGGACTTCCTCATCTGCCGCAGCGAGAAGCCGCTCCAGGATGACGTCAAGCGCAAGATCGGGCTCTTCTGCAATGTCGACTTCGGTGCCGTCATCGAGAGCCCCGACGTACCCACCATCTATGAAATCCCGCTCTCATTCGAGAAGCAGGGGTTCGCTGACCGTGTCATGGAGCGCCTCCGCTTGACCGCCCCTTCGCCAGACCTCTCGGCCTGGCACAGCATGGTACAACGGGTCATCAATCCCAGGGAGCGAGTGCGGATCTGCGTGGTCGGGAAGTACACCGACTACGTCGACAGCTACAAGAGCGTACAGGAAGCGCTCATCCATGGCGGCATCGCCAACGACGTTGGGGTGGAGCTCGCCTGGACATCCAGCGACACCTTCACCTCTCCCGAGAAGGCGCGTGAGATCCTGGCCCAGTATCATGGGCTGCTGGTCCCGGGCGGTTTCGGGGTCCGCGGGGTCGACGGCATGATCGAAGCCATACGGGCCGCACGCGAAACGCAGTTGCCGTTCTTTGGCATCTGTCTTGGCATGCAGGTGGCCATCATCGAGTTCTCAAGACACGTGCTCCATCTCGATGACAGCCACTCCAGCGAGTTCGCACCCGAGTGCAGTCACCCCGTGGTCTCGCTCATGGATTCCCAGCGTGAGCTTACCGACAAGGGCGGCACCATGCGCCTCGGCGCATACCCGTGCCGCCTGCAGCGGGGATCGCGCGCGGCAGAGATCTACGGGCAGCCCGAAGTCAGTGAGCGTCACCGCCACCGGTATGAAGTCTCCAACCGCTACCGCGAACGCTTCATCGAGAACGGCATGCAGTTGAGCGGGTTGTCTCCCGACGAAACACTCGTGGAGATGATCGAGCTGCCTTCCCATCCGTGGTTCATCGGTTGCCAGTTCCACCCGGAGCTGCAGTCGCGCCCGCTGCGCCCGCATCCGTTGTTCGCGGGGTTCATTGCGGCGGCGGCACGGCACCAGCGCGAGCAGGGGGCACGGGCAAGCGACAGCATGCAGACGGTGCCGACGCTTCATCACGTTCATCAGTAGATCCTTCGCGATGACGCACGATTCCCAGTCTTCCGTGTTTCCCGGCGACCGCCTGTTCCTCATCGCTGGCCCCTGTCAACTCGAAGACGATGCGCTGAATTTGCGCATCGCCGAGCGATTGGCGCGCCTCGCGGAACAGATCCCCGGCGGCATCATCTACAAGGCGAGCTTCGACAAGGCCAACCGCTCGAACGTCGATGGCGTTCGAGGCCCCGGTCTCGATGCCGGTCTTGCAGCACTGGATCGGGTGCGCAACGCCACCGGTCTCCCCCTGCTCACCGACGTCCACGACGCCTCGCAGTGCGCCGCGGCTGCCCAGGTGGTGGACGCATTGCAGATTCCGGCATTCCTCTGCCGCCAGACCGATCTCCTGCTCGCGGCGGGTGCCACCAGCAAGGCCGTCAATGTCAAGAAGGGGCAGTGGATGCACCCCGAAGGCATGCGCGGTGCCGTGCGGAAAGTGGAAGCAGGAGCCGCGCTGACGGGCAGAGCGGGCGGAGCCATCGCGGTCACCGAGCGCGGGACCTTCTTCGGATATGGAGACCTGGTCGTGGATATGCGAGCCTTCGCGCGCATGCAGGACGCGACCGGTGTGCCCGTGATCTTCGACGCCACCCATAGCGTCCAGCGACCGGGGCAGGGCACGGGTGGCACCAGCGGTGGAGCACGTGAGTTCATCGCACCGCTCACGTTCGCGGCGGTGGCAGCGGGCGCGCAGGGACTCTTCCTCGAAACGCACCCCGATCCCGACCGCGCGCCCAGCGATGGTCCGAACATGGTCCCGCTCGACGAACTCTCTGACCTGCTGCTGCGCACGGTGGAGATCTGGGATCGCGTCCGCCGATGACCACCTCTGAGGACGGCGTGGATGTCCTCCCCCCACTCATCGTACACTCGCCACGCATCGATCCGATGTTGGCTGGCCGGATCCGTCTGGTGTGTTTCGACGTGGACGGCGTCCTGACTGACGGGGGGCTCTACCTTGGCGCGACCACAGGCGACGCGCCCGCAGCATTCGAACTGAAGCGCTATAACGTCCAGGACGGTCTGGGCATCTCGCTCCTGCGCTCCTGCGGACTCGAGCTCGCGATCATCACAGGTCGGGTCTCCGAGAGCGTGGCTCAGCGTGCACGGGAATTGCGAATCGATCACTGCATACAGGATCCCCACGCGCGGAAGCTTCCCGCCTTGCAAACGCTGTGCGCCGCACGGGGCCTCACCCTCGACGAGGTGGCCTTCGTCGGCGACGACCTGCCCGATCTGCCGGTGCTGCGAACCGTCGGTCTGCCGGTGGCCGTTGGGAACGCCGTTCCCGAGGTCCAGCGCGTCGCCCGGCTACGCCTCGCACGACAGGGTGGCCATGGCGCGGTGCGTGAGTTCACCGAAGCGCTGCTCGACGCACGCGGCGAGTGGATCGATGCCGTCGAGCGCTATGTGCAAAGCCTCCGTGAACATGCCCCCTCCATGGCCTTGACCGGCACCAGCGCATGAATTCCGCATCGGACCAGACCGTCACTTCCGCGTCCACCGCGTCCACCACTTTCACGACGCGCCCCATCGAGACGATCGACGAATCAGGCGGACCGACACCGCCAGATGCACGCCGCGCTACGCACCTCGATGCAGAGCAGGTGCTCGCATGGGGCCGCCGCGTGCTGGCACTCGAAGCTGACGCCTTGCATGGGGCGGACGCTGCGCTCGGGGAGGCCTTCGTGCAGGCGGTGGCGCTGCTGGCGGCATGCAGAGGAAGGGTCATCGTCGCCGGCGTCGGCAAGTCAGGCCTGATCGGGCGTAAGATGGCCGCAACGTTCACCTCCACCGGAACGCCCGCCATGTTTCTGCACCCGGTGGAAAGCGTGCATGGCGATCTCGGGATCGTGAGCTCGGATGACATCGCCATCCTGATCTCCAAGAGTGGTGAGAGCGGGGAACTCCTGGGGCTCATCGAGGCCCTGGCACGCCTTGGCGTGCGCATGATCGCGATGACGGCGGTACCGAGCTCTCACCTCGCACGGCACGCTGACGTCACGCTCGATCTCTGCGTGAAGGAAGAGGCGTGTCCGCATGATCTCGCTCCCACCACCAGCACCACCGTGACGCTGGCCCTGGGCGACGCCCTCGCCGTGGCGCTGTTGCAGCAGAAGGGATTCCGCGCCGAAGACTTCGCGCGATTCCACCCCGGGGGAGCGCTGGGGCGTCGCCTGCTCACGCGCGTCCGCGATGTCATGGAGGCCGAGCGACTCCCCGTGCTCGACCCAAGCGCCACCATGCGCGACGCCGTGGTGTTGTTGGCTGGACGCCGCGGACTGGTGGTGGTGGTGGAACAGGAGCGGGTGTGTGGGGTCGTCACGGCAGGTGATCTGAGTCGCGTTCTGCAGCGAGAGGCCGATGTCCTGGCGCTGCCGGTTGCGTCCGTGATGACCACCACACCACGATTGGCGATGGATCATGAACTGGGGAGTGCCGTAGTGCATCGTATGGAAACGCACGGTATCATGGCCATGCCGGTTATCGACATTGATGAGCGACTGGTGGGCGTCGTGCATCTGCATGACCTCATGCGCGCGGGGGCTGCGTGAAGGGCCAGCACCTCCTGCGTCTGTACGTGCCGAGGATTCCCGCCCTGCTCATAGGCGCCGCTGGCGTTGTCCTGTTGCTCGGGGCAGCCTGTCCCCGCGCAGGGAAGACGGTGCCCAAGGCTCCGCCGCCGAAGTCTGCACTGCCGGACTCCGCCGATCAGATCGCCTTTGGTGCCCGGGTCATTCTCACCGACAAGGGCGTCAACAAGGGTGAA
>CAZPJX010000010.1:0-36202 GCA_964586985.1 uncultured Gemmatimonas sp.
TCGACGACGACGTCGTCGTGGACGCCGCCGTGAACGGCAACGAGGCGCGCTTCCTCAATCACTCCTGCGCGCCGAATTGCGATGCGGTCATCGAGGATGGCCGCATCTGGATCGATGCCATCCACGATATTGAGGTAGGCGAGGAACTGGTGTACGACTACGCCTACATCCTTCAGGAACGCCACACACCGGCCGCGAAGAAGCGCTTTCCCTGCCACTGCGGCGCCGTCACCTGCCGCGGAACGATCCTCGCCAGGAAGCGGTAAGCGCCCGCCGCGGCGCCGCTCCGACCCCGCAGCTCCGGGGCTTCCCCCCGGCGCCCCAGGCAGCCTGCCTCACACGGCCACCAGCGACAGGGGCGTTACCAGCCCCGTGAGCGTCTGACCGTCCAGATCGAGGAACAGCGTACCGTCGGTCACCGACAGACTGAATCGCATGCGCCGATCGAGCCGTTCCACCAACGCCCCGATCAGTTCCCGATCGAGCACATACCCCGCAATCAGTTCCACACGATGTATTCGCTCGCCAGCAATCTGCCTGAGCCACACCGTGGGGTCGCGGTGCGTGTAGACGGCGACACGCGGAGCGGACTTGCTGGCCTTGTGCAGACGCACGGCGTCGGGCAAACCGATCTCCACCCAGGTCGTGATGGTCCCGGTCAGGTCGCGCACACTGATGGTCGGATCGTCAGGATCGGAGACCCCGCGGGAAAACCCAATGCCCTCCTGATACTCGAGACAATACGCGAGGAGTCGCGCCACGAAATACTCGGGCGACTCGGAGGGATGCATGGCCATGCGAAAGTCGAGTGTCTCGTACACGCCGCGATCCACGTGTGCGAGCTCGACGTTCAGCGAGTACATGGTAGACGAGAGGGCCATGAGAGAAAATGGGGTCGGGGTCTGATATCAAGAGGGAGCATGATGGAGCGGGCCAGTTGTCAGGGAGCAGTTACTGCATCCTGCCTTCTGGCCCGCTCCACCCTGCTCCCTCTCAAAGAACGTCAGCGCTCAGCACGCGACCGGCAGAACGCCAGCGCTCACCACACTACCGGCAATGCGTCAGCCACCCATGCCGATCTTCAACCGTCCCCTTCGCGATACCGAGGTACTGCTGCTGCAGCGCCTTCGTGATGGGCCCGACCTTGCCACTACCGATCTTGATCTTGTCGATGCTCCGAACCGGTGTCAGTTCCGCCGCCGTTCCGGTGAAGAACACCTCGTCCGCCATATACAGCATCTCGCGCGGGATGTGGAATTCCTTCACGGGAATACCGAGGTCCTGTGCGAGCTGGATGATCGAGGCCCGCGTAATGCCGCCGAGGATGCTGCCATCGAGTGGACCCGTGAGGATCGCACCCTTTGAAACGACGAACACGTTCTGCCCGGAACCTTCACCAACCATCCCGCTGGGCGACATGGCAATGCCCTCGGCGTAGCCATTGGCCAGGGCTTCCATCTTGATGAGCTGCCCACTCAGGTAGTTGCCCGCAATCTTGGCCATGGCGGGAATGGTGTTGGGCTCCACACGGTGCCAGCTCGATACACAGGCATCCACACCCGCCTCGAGCGCCTCATCGCCCAGATACGCGCCCCACGGCCAGCAGGGGATGTACACCTCGATGGGCGAACCGATGGGCACCATGCCCATCGTGCCGTAGCCACGGACCACCATCGGGCGGATGTAGCACGACTCCACGCCATTGCGCACCACCAGTTCACGTGCCGCATCCACCAACGCATCGATCGTGTAGGGCACGTCCATGCGGTAGATCTTGCAGGAATGCAGCAAACGCTCGAGGTGCTCACGCAGCCGGAAGATCGCCGGCCCCTGCGGGGTGTTGTAACAGCGGATGCCCTCAAACGCGGACGACCCGAACTGCACGGAATGGCTCAACACGTGGATTGTGGCGTCGGCCCAGGGGACGAACTGGCCGTCGCGCCAGATCCATTGCGTTTCGGTGATGCGGCTCATGTGCGTGGCTCAAGGGGGAACGTGCGAAGAAACGACGGGCGATCAGAGCAGCGACTTCACAGCCCCGCCATCCACCAGAATGGCCTGGCCCGTCACGAACCCCGCTCGCGCAGAACAGAGGAAAGCTATCACGGCCCCCAACTCATCGGGGCGCCCGAGACGCCCCATTGGGGAATCCGCCTCCCAGCCGGCAAAGACCGACTCACGGCTTGCCCCCGTCCGCGACGATGTCGCCTGCGCGAGTGCATCGAGACGCTCGGTGGCGGTGAAGCCCGGCAGGACCGTGTTCACCGTGACACCGTCCCTCGCCACCTCATCGGCAAGGGTGCGCAGATACCCTGTCACTGCGGCCCGCATACTGTTGCTGAGCACCAGTGACGTCTGTGGCCGCTTCACGGCCAACGACGTGATCGCCACCACACGCCCCCAGCCACGCTCCCGCATCCCCGGGACAAAGGCCCGGGTGAGCTCAACGACACTGCGCAGCAACAACTCGCTGGCCTGCTGCCATACACTCCATTCGAGCGACATGGCCGCACCGGTCTGCGGACCGCCCGTATTGCACACCAGAATATCCACGCGGCCGAACCGCGCCATGGTCTGCTCCACCACCGCATGGATACCCGCTTCGCTTGAGAGATCAGCCTCGATGCCAAGCACCGGTGCACCCAGCGCTTCGATCTTGCGGATCGCTGACGCCAGCGCATCGCCGCCGCGTGCGCAGATCACCAACGAGCAACCCTCCCGGGCAAACTCCTCCGCGGAAGCGTACGCAATTCCGCGACTCCCGCCACAAACCAGCGCGACCTTTCCAGCCATCCCGAGATCCATCACCGCACTCCGCGCAGATACGCATCGTCCTTGTCGATCCAGTCCTGACGCGGCGGATTGAAAATGTCCACATCGAGCGTGTCGGCGAGCGCTTCCGCACGGTGCCGCACCATGCCGGGAATGACCAGGACCTCACCGGCCAGGACATCCACGTATGTCTCTCCCGGCGCATCGGCGTGCTCACCAAGCCAGAAGCGCAGACCACCAGAGACCACATAGGTGAACTGCTCATTGTGATGCTCGTGCGCCGGAACAATCGCACCCTTCTTCAGATACACATGTGCGAGCATCTGCGAGGCGGAGTAGATGAGGCGCCGACCGATGGTCGGCGACATCTCTTCGATCTCGAGGTCTTCCCAGGCAATCTTGCGAACGTCCGTCATACGATGGGCAACGGTGAAAGGGTGATCAGGGAAATCCGGTAGCGCTCCCAAACGCTACTCGGCCACATAGACCGTCTGCTGGGCGAATTGCGGAGCCTGCACCTCGCGCACGATCCACCCCGCGAGGGCATCGCGCGAAACCCGGCTCCGCAAGCCAATCGCCCGCTTCGGGCCCGCCGCCGCCAATCCTGACACGGTCTCATCGGTGAGTCGCGGCGGCTTGATGAGCGTCCATCCATCCAGCCGGCTCGACCGAACACGACGCTCCTGCTCGTCGCGATCATCAAACAGACCCTCGACTGCCATGCGACGCAGACCCAGGGCCTGCAGACGCATCGCCACAGACACGTTTGACTGCATCTCCCCCGTCATGGCGCAGGTAACCACCAGGAGACGCGACTGCCCCTGCGTCCGCATCATGTCAATGATGATCTTCGTGGCATTGGCGCAGAAGGGCATACGGGCATCGGAATTGGGACCCAGCAGTACCACCGCCGCTCCAGCCCCCCGGAGTACCTCACGAACAGCCGTCGGATCCGCCAGCGACCCCACCACCACTGTGCTCTCAGGTGGCACCGCTTCGGACGGCCTCGCCCGATAGTGCAATCGCAGCACCAGCTCAGCGGCCGTAGCCTGCCGGATGAACGCCTGCCCCAACCGACCGGATGCGCCGAAGACGGCAATGCTCACCGTCCGGGCATCCCTGATGACCGGGGATACACACCACGCATTACTCTGACCGGCCCCCCGTGCTGTTGTGCAGCGGCGGTCTCGTCAGCAAGATCACGGGGAATCGGCGGCATACCCCAACATGCATCGGCGCTCCCGAGATGGGGAGCATCTCCTGCACCGAAGCCCCTGCACGGCATCTCTGCGCGACATCTCTGCACCGCATCCCCGCACCACATCCCCTTTCACGCCTTCCTGCCATGACGGCTCTATCGCCCCGCGTTCCCTCCGATATCGAAATCGCTCAGCAGGCGGTCATGCGTCCCATCGTCGAGGTAGCCGGGCAACTCGGACTCGGTGCCGATGACATCGATCTCTACGGTCGCTACAAGGCCAAACTGCCCTTGGCTGCATCAGCCGCTCCGCCTCGCGGTCGTCTCGTGCTCGTCACCGCCATCAGCCCCACACCGGCGGGCGAAGGTAAGAGCACGGTCAGCGTGGGCCTCTCCCAGGCATTCCGGCGATTGGGCCACAATGCCGTGCTCTGCATGCGCGAGCCCAGTCTGGGGCCGGTGTTCGGGGTAAAAGGTGGTGCGGCGGGCGGTGGGTACGCGCAGGTCGTGCCAATGGAAGACATCAATCTGCATTTCACCGGCGACTTCCACGCCATCTCCAGTACCCATGCCTTGCTCGCGGCCATGCTGGACAATCACCTCTATCACGGGAACGAACTGGGCATCGATCCCAAACGCATTACCTGGCCACGCACCATCGACATGAACGATCGGGCCTTGCGGCAGACCATCATCGGCGTTGGCACCGGCAACGGCATGATGCGTGAGGATCGATGGGTCATCATTCCTGCCAGCGAGATCATGGCCATCCTCGCCCTCGCCACCGGCCCGGACGACCTGGAGCGTCGACTCGGCAACATCGTCGTGGGCACCACCGGCGGAAAGGACAAACGCCCCATCCGCGCACGCGATCTCAACGCCACGGGTGCCATGAGTCTGCTGCTCAAGGACGCGCTGCGGCCCAACCTCGTCCAGACGTTGGAAGGCGGACCGGCCATTCTCCACTGCGGCCCCTTCGGCAACATCGCGCACGGCTGCAATTCCCTCATGGCCACACGCGCCGGGCTCGCGCTCGCCGATATCGTCGTGACGGAAGCCGGTTTCGGCAGTGATCTTGGCGCCGAGAAGTTCTTCGACATCAAATGTCGATTCGGTGGCCTCAACCCCGAAGTCGGCGTGCTGGTCACCACGATCCGTTCGCTCAAGATGCAGGGCGGTGTGCCGAAGAACGCGCTGGACACGGAGAATCTGGCGGCCCTCGAGCGTGGTCTCCCCCACGTCGCGCACCACGTCCGGAACGTGCAGCAGTTCGGCGTGCCGGTCGTGGTGGCACTCAATCGACGGCTGACCGATACCGAGGCCGAGTTGCAGATGGTGGCCGACTATGCTGCGAGCCTTGGCGTGCGAGTGGCACGCGCGAACGTCTGGGCAGAGGGCGGGCTCGGCGGTGAGGCCCTGGCCCATGAGGTGCTGGCACAGCTCGCCGAAGGGAAGGCAGCGTTTCGTCCGCTCTATGACACCGCGCGACCGATCCGCGAAAAGATCAACACCGTGGCACAACGCGTATACGGTGCGGACGGCGTCGACTTCTCCCCGACCGCCGAGAAAGCCATTGACTGGCTGGAAGCCAACGGGATGGCCGAGACGCCGGTGTGCATGGCGAAGACCCAATATTCGTTGACCGATGATCCCTCGCGTCTCTGCGTCCCCACGGGATTCCGTATCACGGTAAACGAGATCTACGGGTCGGCCGGCGCCGGATTCGTGGTGGCCAAGTGTGGAGACATCATGACGATGCCAGGCCTCGCCAAAAAGCCAGCCGCCGAAGGCATGCGGCTCAGCGCCGACGGGACCATCGAGGGGCTGTCCTGAACGCAGAGCGCCCCGCGCTCGCGCCACTCACTCGCAGAGACGCGTGAAGACCGCCGTGCCACGCAGCAGATCCTGCACGGCGGTCTCGAATGCCGCGAAGCGCTCCCTGGGCAGACGAACGAGAAAAATCGCCTCGGCCTCGAACCGTTGTTCCAGGATCTCCGCATCCACCGTTGGCAGCAGTTGCTGCACCGCGCCAATGTGATGGTACCCCACCCGAAACTCCAGCGTGATGGTATCGACCCGCTCCACCGTGACGAGCGAAGCCAATGCGTCCTGGACAGCTCCGCTGTAGGCCTTCACGAGCCCGCCGGTGCCAAGCTTGATGCCACCGAAGTAGCGGGTTACCACCGCGGCGATTTCGCCGATCCCGCTATGGGAAAGCACCGTGAACATCGGCCGTCCGGCCGTGCCGTGCGGTTCACCATCATCGCTCATCCCGATGCGGTCGGTACTACCCGGTGCCCCCACCACGTAGGCCCAGCAATTGTGCGTGGCATCGGGGAACTCGGCGTTCATCTCACGGATGAACGCCTGGGCCTCCCCGACGGCGCGCACCCGCTCGATGGTGCACAGAAAACGACTGCGATCGATGACCTGTTCGATCCGATGCCGACCAGCCGGCACCGGATAGCGCAGGCCACTCACTTGTATGGCGAATCGTTGCGGGACGATGGACCGCGCCGACTACCCTGGCCCGAGCCTTGTCCCGTGTTCTGTCTCGGTCTCGCACCGGAACCCGAACCCTGTCCTGAACCCTGCCCCGGACGCCGCCGTCGATTGGCAGACGACGCCCCACCACCACCCGCCGCGGTACGGGTTTCCTTTGCCGCCTTCCGGGCTGCTTCAGCCTCCTGCGCCGCCACCCGCCGCGCGGCCTTCTCCGCCGACCGGGCACGGTCCTCAGCCTTCTTCTTGCGAATCTCGGCGATGCGCTCGGCAATCGGCACTTCAAGCTTCTGCTGCGGACGGGCGGTGTAATCGAAATCGGGAACCGTCACGCGCGGCAACGTACGCTTGATGGCACGCTCGATGAGCTTGAGTTCACCCTCTTCCTCCGGGCTCACGAAGGTGAATGCTTCACCCGTCGCTTCAGCGCGTGCCGTCCGGCCGACGCGATGGATGTAGTCTTCCGCCGCGACGGGCACGTCGAAGTTGACCACATGCCCGAGTGCCTCCACATCGATGCCGCGTGCTGCGATGTCGGTTGCCACAAGCACCTGGTAACTGCCGTCCTTGAAGCCCGCCAGCGCCTGCGTGCGCTGCGATTGCGAGCGATTGCCGTGAATGCGTTCGGCCTTGATCCCCGCTGTGACCAGCTGACTCGCGAGCCGATTGGCCCGGTGCTTGGTACGCGTGAAGACCAGCGCCTGCGGCATGTCGCCTCGCTTGAGGAGCGCCACGAGCAGCGCGCTCTTGAGATCCTGCGATACCGGATACACGGCCTGCGTGATCCCCTTCGCCGGTGCGGCCTGGCGCTGCAGATTCAGCGTGACCGGCTTGTTCAGCATCTCCTGCGAGAGCGCCGCGATCGGCGGCGGCATGGTGGCGCTGAAGAACAACGTCTGCCGCTTCTTCGAGGGCAGATGCCGCAGGATCTTCTTGATCTCCGGCAGGAACCCCATGTCGAGCATCCGGTCGGCCTCGTCGAGCACGAGAAACTCCAGATGCTCGAGCTTGGCATACGGCGCCCGGAAATGATCGAGCAAGCGTCCCGGTGTAGCGATCAGCACGTCCACACCACTGCGGAAGGCATGCTCCTGCGGGCCCATGCCCACACCACCAAAAACGGCCGCCCCCGTGAGCGGGGTATGGGTTGCGACGTCGTTGAGACTCTCGAGAATCTGCGCGGCCAACTCTCTCGTGGGCGTGAGCACCAGCGCACGGGTATGCCCGCGCGACTTGCTCATGAGCTGGTGCAGGATGGGCAGCAGGAATGCGTAGGTCTTGCCGCTACCGGTCATGGCGCAGGCCAGCACATCCTTCCCCTCGAGTGCCGGCGGAATCGCTTCGCCCTGAATGGGGGTTGGGCGCGCGAAGCCGAGGTCCTTGAGACCGTGCTGGAGACTGGGATGCAGCGAAAGCGTACTGAATGAAGTCATGCCGGATGATAGCGGGTCCGGCATCAGGAAGCAGGGCGCACCACCTCGGCCAGCTGTTCCCAGGTGAGTCCTTCGGGGCAGACGACCTCCGGTCCATCGCCACGCAGCACACGCCGCGCCGTGCCGAGGTTCGCCGCCGTGACGGCATCACCGGGCTGAAGAACCTCTGCCCGGCACAGCCACGCGAAGGCCGCCAGTTCGTTCCCCTGCTGATGCAAGGCATCGGCCACGCTGTTCACGAACACGACTGCGGCACGTGGATTCCCGTCGAGATGGCGACGTACCGTGCCCGACTGGAGAGCGGTGGCGGTCTGCAGCAGATCCTCCAGGCGACCGGCCCGGAGGAGACAGAAGGCCCTGTTGGCCAGATAGGGCGCATCCTGTGCCGCCAGCGTGCGGGCCCCGTCGAGCATGTCGAGACCTTCCCGTGTCTCCCCCCGTTCACACAGCAACACGGACAGGTTGATGCGTGCTGAGAACGAATCGGCGTTCGCCGCCAGCATCGCGCGATAGAAGGTTTCGTCGCCCTCGCTCCACACGGCGGTGCGATGCACACCGAGGGCCGCGCCGAGGATGGCGAGTGCGCTGCCAACACCCATCAGGCGACCAATCGAGCACGTGGTGCGAAGCGCCAGCCGGCGTCCGACGCTCACAATCAACGCGGCGGCTCCCACCAACGGCAGATAGAGATAGTGATCGGCCACGGTCGAGATGCGCTGATAGGCAAACGGCACGAGCCCCAGCACCGGCAACGACAACAGCACCCACAGGCAAGCGGCCGGTATGGCGAGCCGATCACCGGTGTCACCGTCATTGATTCCACCGGTGTTTCGCGCGGTCAGCCAGACGACGACCACGAAGACTACCACCGCCACCATGCCCGTGACGGTCGCCAGCGGATGGGTCAGCAACCACGAGGGCGTGCGTCCATAGTCGGCGGCGAGTGGCCAGGGCCACACGATTTCCCGCGCATAGAAGCCCAGGGCATCGAGCGCCACCAACATCCGTGCCGGTAGTGTCACCGCGGGTGCATCGGTCTGCTCGGCGCGCGTCGCCAGCACCGCGACCAGCACGGCAACCACCCAGAGGGCCAGCATCGGCGCCGCCGACCGCAGGCGCGCACGATCGGTGAACCACCACCACGCCCCGATCGCTAGCGGCACACCGGCCACCTGCGGCTTGCAGAGGAGTGCGAGCAGGAACAACAGCGTGGCCAGCATGTTGCGCGCCCAATGGCGCGAACGCGCGGCATCGCCGTTGGGATGCGGCCCCATGTGCCACACCATCGCGAGCAGCGCCATTAGTGTCGCGAGCAGATCGCGTCCGCCAGAAATCCAGCCCACGACCGCCACCTGTACCGGATGCAGCGCGAAGAACGCGGTGCCGATCAACACCAACACCGTCCCGAGGCGGGCATCCGGCGCATCGGGCACCGGAACACCGGTCTGCACCGATGTGGTCTGCCTCGACATGATAGTCAGCAGACGCGCCACCAGCAGCGCATTCCCCACGTGCAGCAGCAGGTTGAGTATTCGGAACGGCATGGTCGCGCCGCCACCCAGCGCATAGGTCAATGCCCAGATGGTGCGTGTGACGGGGATGTAGAGCCCGAATTCCGGTGCACTCCAGATGGTCCCGAACAGTCCCTCGCGCACGGCCACGTTGTCGAAGATGTGCTCGCCGTCGTCCCATGTGAGCGCCGGTGCGCCCAGCAGAGGCGCCTGCACCAGCACGATGGCCAGCACGATCGCCACCAGACCGACCACGAA
Organism: uncultured Gemmatimonas sp.; assembly: GCA_964586985.1. Taxonomy (GTDB): domain Bacteria; phylum Gemmatimonadota; class Gemmatimonadetes; order Gemmatimonadales; family Gemmatimonadaceae; genus Gemmatimonas. The sequence continues at coordinate 9,675 of CAZPJX010000010.1, forward strand.
CAGCGCGGTCGGCCTGACCATGAACGAACCCCGACGCGTCAGACGATTCATGGAGAATCCACGAGGGAATTCACGAAGAACCGGTCATCCCGTCGCTGCGACCTCCTCGCCGGGGTTGATGAACTGATCCTGCTCCATCTGATACTGCCGGCTGTAGAGATCCCGGTAGCGGCCACCCAACGCCAGGAGCTGGGCATGCGTGCCGCGTTCCACGATCGCCCCATGTTCGAGGACCAGAATCTGGTCCGCGCTCGTGATCGTCGACAATCGATGGGCAATCACGAACGTGGTGCGACCAGCGCGCAGGCGCCGAAGACCTTCCTGGATGAGATGTTCGCTCTCGGAATCGAGGCTCGAGGTCGCTTCGTCGAGGATCAGCACCCGCGGATCGGCCAGGATGGCACGGGCAATGGCCAGGCGTTGACGCTGCCCGCCAGAAAGCTTCACGCCGCGCTCACCCACCACGGTGTCATACCCCTGCGGGAACCCCATGATGAAGTCGTGGGCGTTGGCAATCTGTGAGACGTGGATGATCTCCTCGTCGGTGGCCCCCGGTTTCGTGAAGGCAATGTTCTCCTTCACGATCCCGTCAAACAGGAAATTGTCCTGCATGACGACACCCAGATGGCTCCGGTAGTCCCGCAACTTGAGGTCGCTCACCGCCGTACCGTCAACCAGAATGCGCCCCTGCTGGGGCTGCGCAAAGGCCATGATCAGCGAGATCATCGTGCTCTTGCCGCTACCGCTCGAGCCGACCAGGGCCGTCGTCGTCCCCGCCGGTGCCTCAAACGAGACATGGTGCAGGACCGGTACCCCGGGCTCGTAGGCAAACGACACGTCGTCAAACTGGACATGCCCCACGATCGTCGGCACGGGAGCCTTGCGGGCATCCTCCTGATCCTCGGTGGCCATATCCCGCAGTTCACGAATGCGATCGAGTCCCGCGAGGGCCTCGGTAATCTGCGTGCCGATACTGGCCACCTGCACCAGAGGCGCGGTGACCATCGCGATGAAGAATACGAAAGTCAAGAGACTTCCCAGGGTCATCGTGCCCATGATCACATCGCGTCCGCCCACATACATCGCGATCACACCAATCACGCCCACGACGGCAAAACCCAGAGTGCCGGTGAGCGATGTCCCCGTGATGGTCTTCGCGATATTCTCGAAGAGTCGCTGCACGCCTTGGCCGAACACGGCCTTCTCGCGATCCTCTGCCGTATACACCTTCACCAGACGAATACCGCCCAGCGTCTCGGTGAGTCGACCCGTCACCTCGGCCGTGATGACACTGCGTTCGCGGAAGATGGGACGCAGGCGCTTGAACGCGATGCTCATCCCGCCACCGAACAGTGCCAGAAACACCACCGTGGCCAGGGTGAGCCGCCAGTTCAGGTAGATCAGAACACCCAGCGCGGCAACCGCACTGAGAATGCCCCCCGTGAGCTGGATGAGTCCGGTGCCGATGAGATTGCGAATGCCTTCGGGATCACTCATGACCCGCGAGACGAGCACCCCGCTCTTGGTGCTGTCGAAATACCGCACCGGCAGGCGAATCAAATGCCCCTGCACTTCCTCTCGCAGATGCGCGATGGCCTGCTGTGCTGCCACACTGACCACCTGCGACAGCGCATAGCCGGTAATGGACTGCACGATGGTCGCCGCCAGACCGGCCAGGGCGACCAGGCCGAGCAGGTGCACATCCTTGTTGGGCAGCACATCGTCGAGCACGTACTTCGTGGAGTACGGAAGCACGAAGCCGGAGGCGCGACTGATGATCATGAGCACCATGCCGATGCCAACCGAGCGCCGGTGCTCCCACATGAGCGCGCGCACTTCACTCCAGGCACGCTTGGTGTCGTACTTCGGTTTGCCTTTGACAGGAGAATTCATTCCCGCAATCTACACGCGCGCCAGACACCGCCCACGGAATCGCCGCATCGGCGCCCAGGCAGCGGCAACGCCGGGCATGGTGACGCGGCCGAGCAGACGGTATCTTGCGGGAGTCCCCTCAAGGGGATCCCGACCTCATCCTGCGTCGCATGCATCTCCCCAACTCGGAACTCCTCGCCAGGGTTGAAGTCCTGGCCGACCTCGAACAGGACGTGGAACAGCTCATGGAAGCGCATGAGTCCAAGCGCATCCTGTGGTTCCCGTCAGAGCTCCTGGCCCCAGAACCCGACACCGATCCGGACCTGCACATCAAAGGTCTGCGCGAACGCGCACGCGGGATCTCCATGCCGTCCCGCGTCGCGATCTGCCTGAATACCCTGACCGAGGAAGGGTTGCCGCACTTCCACCGACTGCTCGCCACCTACCTCGGCGGCGATACCTTCTGGGCCAAGTGGAACAACCTCTGGACGGCCGAAGAGGACCGCCACGGGGCCATCCTGCACGATTATACCCGCGACAGTCAGCTGCTCGACAACCCCACCTTCGAGCGCATGCAGTTCGAATATCTCAAGGCGGGATTCGAGCCGTCCTGGGACAAGGACCCCTATCGCGTGTTCGTCTACACCTCCCTGCAGGAGCGTGCCACGCAGGTCAGTCACGCCAACACTGGCAGGTTGGCGGGCGAATATGAGCCCCTTATCGGCACGGTGTTGCAGCACGTGGCCAAGGAAGAGGCTCGCCACTACGTGTTCTACCGCGAGATCTTCAAGCGTGTTCTCGCGCGTGATCCCAACCGTGCCCTCGAGTCGGCAGCCATGATCATGCCCAGCATCGACATGCCGGGCATCAACATGCCGCATTTCCGCGATATGGCCGACGTCATTCGCCGCGCCGGCATCTATGGGCCGCGTGATTACATCAAGATCGTCGAAGACCTCATCCGGTTCTGGGCCCTCGACAAGGTCGAAGGCCTGAACGAGGCGGGTCGCAAGGCACAGGAAAAGATCATGGCCATCACCGCCCGACTCGAACGCGTGGCCGACATGATGGAGACCCGCAGTCGGGCAAAGACCTTCCAGTTTCAGGTCGCGTTCGCCCGCGAATTTGCCATGGAGTAACCTCCCGGGAGGCCCGGGACCATCACGACGTCGAGACGACGCACCGGCGCTATCACGTCCCATCTGATGGCGGGATCCAGAGCGCCGGCGACGTTACCAGCCTCGCGCCGCTGTGACCGAATCGTCGAGTTGATTCGCTTCCAGGTGTCGCTTCGACCAGTGCTCTCCGATGGCCTGCACGAACTCCGCGCGCACCAGTTTGGCCCGCGCCACCAGCTGCCCGCCCTGCTCGCGCCGCACGTAGACTCCCTCCGCCTGGCCCTCGGAAATCCGCGACCCTCCGAGCAGGGCCTTGAGTCCCTCCACATCAAGCGGCCCACGCTGCAGCTCAGGCACGACGACAATGTCCAACGAACGGGCCAGGGCATCCCGCCGGTCCACGCTCCAGAACGCGCCAACCTCGCGGTCATACACATCGAACGCCAGAAACCAGTCTGGCAAGCGCGTATAGCGCACGCTGTGCGTCGCGTAACACCACTCGCCGAACAGCATCAGTGACGGCGTCAGGGCCTCCGCCAACGCTAATCTCCGCGTCGCGAGCCAACGCTTGAGTGGCTTCCATTGTCCCTGCGGCGCATCCAGATCGATGTAGCTCCCGCGGTTCTGGGCCTGCAGCACCCCATGCGCGTCAACGGAGAACCCGAGATTGGCGCCATCCACCTTCTCCTCCACCACCACATCGCCCGTCAGGAATGCTCTCGTCTCAATCGGGGAAAGCACCTTGTCGTCGCGGGGCTGTCCGGGTCCAAGCCACGCGAGATGCGGTGTATGGGGAAAACGGAAGAACGACATCAGATCACCCCTTCCTTGCGTGCCTTCTTGGCACCATCAAACGATGTGATATCGTCGGGACAGAGAAACTCCACCACCACGCCATGATCGCGCAGCGCTGGTGCCCAGCCCAGCCATTTCGAGTCCGTCGCCTGGTAAATCGGAGGATGCTCCGGATGGGCCACCGCCACAGCCACGAACTTGCGATCGGATCGATCGAAGTGCGAGAGCCGTTCGTCGTCCGGAAAACTCTCGAACCCCCGCTGCGCCGACTCCCGTAGGGGCACCAGGTCGCAACGGGCCGCATTGAAGTTGTTCCGAAGCAGCCACTTCACAAACGCATCGCCGGGGCGCGTGCCAGCCTGGGGGCGGGTCTTCTGCAGATACTCCTCGAGGATCAGATACCCATCATCGATGGCCAATCGTCCCTCATCCATGAGGCGCTGCAATCGTGTCGTGCACGACACCACGCACTCCTCCCCAACGGCCTCGTGCTGCCCATTGGCGACCAGAATGACATTGGTGTCCACGATGACCGTGGTCACCGGCGGTGCGCCGCACGCCGGCGTGCCGAAGCCACGGTCGTCCGCGCGACCAGGTCGCCCATCTCGTCACCAAAGAAGTTCTGCGGCCAGTTCGTGATGTCGCCGTACTCATTCACGATGACCTCCTCGAGCTGCGCACCGTCGACACCCCGCTGCGCGAAATGTATCGCCACCTCATCAGACCTGATGGCCTCTTCTGCCACACGCCGCTGCAATCGGTTCAGGAAATGTTCGGAGTGTGTTTCGATGATGAACTGCACGTTGCGAGGCTGGCCATTCTCCTGCGCGTGCACGGCGCTGATGAACACGTCCGCCAGGGCGGCCTGCACCTGCGGATGCAAGTGAATCTCGGGCTGCTCCATCCAGACCGTCGCGCCTGGCGGACAATAGAAGGCCTCTACCAGAGCCGGAAGCACCTGAGACACACCGAATCCCACGTCGGGTAACGACACGTCCGTCAACCCACCGAGTGTCTTCACACGCACCTCGTAGTCCCTGCGACCCGGCGCCGTGGGTCCCACACTGAAACTCTCGATCACGCCAAGGTCCACCAGCCAGTGCGCGATGAACTCGGCGAACGGCTCCGCAACGCTCCCGCTCCCCCCACGACTGAGCATCCGCTGTGCACCTTGAGCGGCAAGGATACAGGCGATGGCGTGCTCTCCGCTCGTTCCCACATCCTCCGGCATGTTCCCCAGCCATCCATACTGGCGCCGAGGCCGCTCGCGTAGTGGACCAAGATGACTGATGGCCGTCAATTGACGCTCGACCTCGAGCGCAAAGTCGTCGAAAAAATCGGCATTCCGATAACAGGCGAGCGTGCGAGCAGAGAGACGATAGAACTTCTCCGGCGCCTCAAGCGGCCATGTCCGGCCGTCGACCCGCGCGAGCTGGTACGGCTCGGCTTCCAGGGATATCACTCCGTCGGCACACCGCAGAAGCCTCGCCCGCATCTGGTCGCGATCCGAAACGCTGTCGCGCAGACGGTACTCCAACTCTCGCACCATGGGCTGACCATCTGGTGACGCCGCCAGGACGCTGTGCAGCCGTAGCTGATCGCCGGTATAGACCTGATCCGACCTGAGAGGATTCGCCACGGTGCACTGGGCCGGAAGGCGCCAGTCGAGAGTGAAGTCGAGCGCGGCACCCGCATCACGGCCATGCAGGCTTTCCACGAAACCACCGAGATCGATGAGGGAAGCCTCGTCCCCGGTGTGCAACGCACGGCGGCGATCCGCCGACTGTGCCGTCTGCTTCAGGGCCAGCAGGAGGTGACCAAGACTGCTCTTCCCGGCGCTGTTCGCACCGAAGAGCACCGTGAGCGGCGCCATGCGTACCGCTCCGGTGTCTTTCCACGCCTTGAAGTTCCGGACACGAAGCCGATTCAACATGTCAGCGGGTCAGAAGATCAGGAGGTCAGTGCCGCAGCGTCAGGACCCGGGAGCGCCACCCCGGCCCTGGCCGCTCGCCGCTCCAGCGTCTCGCGGTCCGCCAGGCTTCGGATGAGCGCGTCGGCTTCACGATTCTGCAGGTACCGCCCCTTCTCCCATCCCTCCACGATCCCCTTGGGCGTGCCGTAGATCAACTCGGCAAACTGGGGTATCGGCAGTCCCAGTGACTCCCGTAACTGCCGGATCGCGCGCGGAGCCAGCAAGTCGTGACGGGCGCGGATCTGCTCCACCGCCGCTTTCTCTGCCGCATCCCGCTGGTCGATGGTCCGCTGTTCGTGAGCACACTTGTCGCAGCGAAAGAATTCCCGCATCACCTCGGCCGCCATTCCGCTCAGCCGCACGGTCACGGCTTCCGTCTGCAGTGTGTACCGCCCCCCGCATCCCCGATGCAGGGTGCCCTCCAGGGTCGCCAGACTCATTGCACCACCGTCACAGGAACCACGCCCTCCTCCGGGATCGGAGCTGGCCAGGGCACGTGCCCCGGGGGCGTCTGAATCGTCTGTAGAGTCGCTGGGGCGCCGTGGTCCCCGCTACCCCTTGCCCGCACGATCGCCACTGTCCCATGTCCGATTTCTGTCTCGTCCGTCAGCCCGTCTTTGGCCCCACCGGCTCCCTGATCGGGTATGAGATCCGCTTCACGGACGCCGACAACGGCCACAGTGGCTTCGCGCAGAGTCTGCTGAGCGGAACCTTCGACCTCGTGCGCCATCGCCTGCCGGCATTCGTGGCGGCCACCCGCGAGCCCCTCGTCGACGGCGTGTTCCTCGCGGCCGAGCCGGGATCGATTGTCCTCCTGATTCCTCCGCAGTTGGTGATCGACGAACCGGTCATCGAAGCCATTGCGCGATTCCTGGAGGCCGGTGGCTCCATCGGTCTCGACAACGTGGGCGCCGACCCCGCACCCACCGAGTCACTGCTCCCGCACACGAGCTGGGTGCGTGTGGACGCCCGCGCCGGCGACGCCAACACCCTGGCGGCCATTTGTGCCCGATTGGACACTGCCGCACCGGGCCGCAAGGCGACGCCGAAGCGCATTGCCGCCAACATCGAGGAGATCACACACTACGAGGCCACGCTCGCCAGCGGCTTTCATGCCCTCCAGGGCACCTTCTTCAGTCGCGCCGAACCGCTGCCCGCGTCAGAAATGCCACAGAACACCGTGGCTGCCATGCGTCTGCTCAGCATGGCTCGCAACAATGACATCAATGACCGACAGCTCGAGGACGTGATCGCCACCGATCCCGTCCTCACCTTCCAACTGCTTCGGCTCGTCAATTCGGCCGCCCTCGGCGGACGCGGCATCAGTTCCATCGGCCAGGCTCTGCGCCTCATCGGACGCAATGCCTTCCTGCGATGGCTCGCTGTGGCAGTGGCCGCCGCGCGCAAAAGCAAGACGGGCGTTGACAAGGAAGTGGTACGACAGGCCGTCGAACGCGGACGGCTGCTGGAGCAGCTCGCCGGCGGCGGACGCGACAGTGGTACCCTCTTTCTCGTTGGGCTCTTCTCGCTACTCGATACCGTATTGCGGATGCCCCTGCCGGATATCCTCGAACGCGTCGTGCTGAACCCCGAAGCCAATAACGCGCTGCTCGATCGCTCGGGCCCCTACGCCACGGCGCTCGATTTCGCGGAGAGCTATGAGTTGGGTCTCTTCGAGAACGCCACGCTCCTCGCCGGCGACCTGGGCGTCGATCCCAAAAAACTCAACGAGTACTACACCAACGCGATCATCTGGGCTTCCGAAGCACTCGATGTCGCACTCGAAGCCCCCCAGCAGCCAAGGATGCGTCGCGCGAGTTGACACGGCGGCGCATCCCCGCCTTGAGGTCGTAGCTTCGACCTCAGGGTTGAGGTTGTACTCCTCCTGCACTAGCGCGCAGCAGGCACCGACGGCAGGGTCTGGGGTCCCGATGGCACCGCGGGCAATCCACTCGCCGGCTGTGGCGCACCAGCCGTGATGGCCAGCCGCACCCGCTCGGCCTGCGTGGCGCTCACCTCGAAGAGCACGGCGATCAGATTGGCCGAGCGGATCGCCTCATAGGGTGCCAACGGCCACGCCCCGATCGTGTCTCCGGGGGGGGTGAGGTGCAGGCGGTCCAATGACGCCGTGGCCTTCGCACCGGCCGACGAATCCGCGAAGTAGAAAGTCGCCATCGTGGCCACCCTGCCGATCCGATACCGGACGCCGGGCTGCGGGAAGTAGGGCACCTGGAGGGTATCCAGCACCTTCATGACCATCCCCGCCTTCCCGATACGATCCTCCAGCGCGCAGGCCTTCCAGGTGCCGTCGCGAGGGCAGGCGGAATCACTGGGCGTCGCAGGGCGCGCCACAGGCGGGCCTGAGGCAGCGTTCACCGGCCGATCCGAGGCATCGGTCTCGCGGCCACCACAGGCGCTGGCCGCCAACACCGCAGGTATCAGGAGCAGGGCGCAGATTCGGTTCACACCATCAGACTACCATCGCACCCAGCCAGAGACCACGCCCCCGGCACGAGAGCGGCATGAGATCGGCACAGGGCCGCCGACGCTGCCCGGGGGTGCGCTTCGCATCTTCCCGTCGAGTAACAGATTGCCCCATTTTCTTTCGGTGCATATTCGGTTTTCCAGACTATTGGCCCATAGAAGTAACGAATTGTGTCAATATCGCATTTTTGATTGGATAATCTTTGGAAATCCTCTTGGAATAATGGCAACTGTCTGAATAATATTTCCTGAAATGCAGTAAGTCTGGGCCAGCTGATCACCGTAAACGCTGCACGTACCCACTCCATCACCCATGTCCAATAGCAATCGCTCGCGTAGCGCCGTGATGCGCGAAATCACGCATCGCCAGGTCCGGATCAGCACACGCCCCGACTCCAACGGCGTCCAGCAGCCCACCAGCGTCTGGTTCGGCATGAACACCTTCGACCTGCGCGACATGCGCGCGAAGCTCCCGAAGGATGTCTACAAGAAGATCGCAGCGTCCATTCGTCTGGGCCGGAAGCTCGACTCCGAGATCGCGCCCGTCGTCGCGCAGGTCATGAAGGAATGGGCGCTCTCGCGCGGTGTGACCCATTTCACGCACTGGTTCCAGCCCCAGAACGGGCTCACGGCCGAGAAGCATGAGGCCTTCCTGAACTTCGACGAAAACAAGCTGCCCATCGAGACCTTCTCGGGTGAGCAGCTCATCCAGTCGGAGCCGGACGCGTCGTCATTCCCCTCCGGTGGCCTCCGGGCCACCTGGGAGGCTCGCGGCTACACCGCCTGGAATCCCGCATCACCGGTCTTCATCAGCGAAACCGGTGGCGTGAAGTACCTCTGCATCCCATCGGTCTTCATCGGGTACAACGGTGAGGCCCTCGACGAGATGACGCCGTTGCTCCGGAGCTGCGATGTGCTCTCGAACGCCTCCGTCAAACTCCTGGAGCTTATCGGAGACACGGGCGTGCTGCGCGTCAACACCACGCTCGGCGTCGAGCAGGAGTTCTTCATCATCGACCGCGGGCACTTTGCCCTGCGCCCCGACCTCGTCATGGCGAACCGCTCCCTCGTGGGTGCTCCGCCACCGCGAGGCCAGCAGCTCGAGGACCACTACTTCGGTGGCATTCCCGAACGCGTGCAGGCCTGCATCAGCGAAGTCGAACACGAGCTCTACAAGCTCGGTGTACCGATTATCGCACGCCACAATGAAGTCGCGCCCTCACAGTTCGAGATGGCGCCAATCTACGAAGATTCGGATATCGCGGTCGATCACAACCATCTCGTGATGGCCATCCTGCGCAAGGTCGCGCTGCGGCACGGCCTGCAGGCCATCGTGCACGAGAAGCCCTTCGCCAACATCAATGGCTCAGGGAAGCACTGCAACTGGTCCTTGGCCATCACCTCCGACAACAGCCTCGACGGGACCAACCTGCTGAAGCCCGGCAAGACACCGCATCAGAACCTGCGCTTCCTGATCTTCCTGGCCGCCGTCCTGAAGGGCGTGCACCGGCACTGTGGCCTGTTGCGTGCCGGTGTCGCCACCTCCGGCAACGAGCACCGACTCGGCGGCAACGAAGCACCGCCCGCCATCATCTCCGCGTTCCTCGGGAAGGGGCTCACTCAGGTCATCGAGGACATCGCCTCCGGCAAGACTTCGCCCACCAACGCCGAACAGGCCATGCTCAAGCTCGGCGTCGCCAAACTCCCTGACGTCGAGCAGGACAATACCGACCGCAATCGGACGTCACCGTTTGCCTTCACCGGAACCAAGTTCGAGTTCCGTGCGGTGGGCGGCGCCCAGAACATCGCCTTCCCGGTCATGCTGCTGCAGGCCGCCGTGGCAGAAGCCGTCATGGAGCTCACCGATGCGCTCGCCAAGGAAATCCCAACCGCCAAGAGCACCGATGATGCGGTGCTCAAAGTGGTGCGCAAGGCGTTCAAGGAGTCCGCGGCCATCCGCTTCGAAGGCAACAACTACTCCGACGAATGGATCGTGGAAGCCAAGCGGCGTGGCCTTCCCAACCTGCGACGTGCCCCGGAAGCCATCCTCCAGCTCAATTCGGAGTCCGCGAAGGCCCTCTTTCGGAACACGGGTATCCTTACCGAGGTGGAACTCGAAAGCCGCTGCCACGTGCGCCTCGAACGCTACGTCAAGGACATACTCATCGAGCTGCACACGCTCCAGCAGATGATCGATACGCAGATTCTGCCGGCCTCCTATGCCTACCTCGCCCAGCTCGCGGGTGCGGCCAGTCAGGGCGGAGCCGCGGGGATCAACCTGCAACCGATCGTGGACGCAGCCAACGCCACGTCAAAGCTCGTGGCGCTCGCGCAGAAGCGGCGTGCCGATCTCGCCAAGGTCATCACCAAGGCCGAAGCCCTGCATGATGATCTCAACGCCCAGGCCGCCTACCTGACCGGCACAGGCTGCGACACGATGGCCGAGATGCGTGAGGTCAGCGATGCCCTCGAACTCAATATTGCCGACGAGTTCTGGCCGCTCCCGAAGTACCGGGAGATGCTCTTCCCGGTGTAATCGGCCCGCGGGCAAGGCAGCACGCAGGCAAGGCAGCACGCAGCACCGCTGCCTTGCCCGCCCCGCAACGGCCCACAATGCACAGCCCAACGCACACCGCACCGTACGGCGGCTTGCAACCTTGCCAATCTGTCTGCAGACTCGTCAGAGCAGCCGGCACGCATATCGCGAGTAGCGTCACACCCGCTTCGACCGTTGGCGAGGGAGTGTATGGGCACCACCGATTTCGGCGCCATCATCGCAGGCATCATTCGGCAGTGGGACGACGTGCAGGTCCTTCCGCATCGCTCGGGCGGTGTCGAGTTCCGTGTGAACAAACGGGAAATCGGTCACGTGCACGTCAGCAACGTGGCTGATCTGCTGTGTTCGGTATCCATGCGCCGCGACCTCGTCGCCGCCGGCAGAGCGACAGCGCATCGCACATTGCCGCACTCGGGCTGGATCAGTTTTCGCATCCGCAGCGAACACGATGTGCCCGCTGCGCTCGAATTGTTTCGGCTCAATTACGAACGGCTGTGCGGCACGAGCATCAAGCCACCAGTCAATACCATCCTCGGCCACGCATCGCTGCTCACCGATCGCGGTCTTGATGACATGCCCGCATAGACGGACATCCCCCGCCCATCCTCAACGGGGGAGGCCGTCCGGCACTTCGTGACGTTCTTCAATAAGCACCGACTCCTGCGGCTTGCCCGCCATGAGCTGCGTCACGAATCGCTGTCCTTCAGAAATGCGCTCCACTTCCACCGCAATGCTGTCAATGGCCTGCTCGATACGCTCCAGGCGCGCCGTGCCCTCCAACAACTGCGGGCTTGGCTTGGGCTGAACCGCTCGGCGTGTAACCGCCCGCGCAAGAGCCATTGCGATGGGCGCCAGCACCACCACGATGAAAACGATCGTCATGGCGGTGAGCTGGCCCGATGAAAAGCCGCCAAACTCCGTGCTCACCGGTTGGGATACAGCGAGCGCCTGGGGCGCACTGGCCAGCGCGCGGCCGTTCTCGGCGATGTCCTTCTCCAGCTGGACGATGCGCTCGTCGAGCACCGCGAGGCGCTGCTCTACGCCGACCCGGGCAATGCCCTCAGGGCTTCGGCGCAATTCCTGCACAAGGTCGCTCCGACGCCGGTTCGCCGAGGTAATCTGATTCGACAACTCCTCGCGCTTCGATCGCAGCGCTGCGGCATCCGCTTCCGTCAGCGGGCGAGCGCTGAGGGGAATCGTAGTGGGCCCTGCGGACACCGCAGACGGCTGAGCACCCGCGACCGGGGGAGTGGGAGCCGTCGGAGGCGCTGGCGGTGCTGCAACAGCCTGGGGACCCTGGGTAGCTTGCAGAAGAGGCATACTGGATTCTACGCGCCCGACTGCGCTACGGTTACATCCCGGGGGACCCGATGACGAGTCAGGCAACGAGCCATGCAACGAGCCACGCATCCCAGGTGACTGGCCGGGAGTCCGGCCAGGACGCCGCTCACGAGTCCGCAGCCCTGCAGATCCCACCGATCTCGTTTGCGGCGCTGCACGGCGAGTTGGAGGGACTGCACCCGCAGCTCATCCTCTGGCGGCGCCAGTTGCATATGCACCCCGAAGTGGCGTTCCATGAGGTGCGCACCTCTCAGACCCTCGTCGACATCCTCTCAGGTATCGCGGGCCTCTCGGTCACTCGCCCAACCCACACCAGTGTGGTGGCGGAGCTGCGTGGTGCTCGTCAAGGTCCCACGATCGCGGTGCGATCCGACATCGACGGTCTTCCCATTCTCGAGGAGAATGATGTCAGCTACCGCTCGCGTGCCGAAGGCGTCATGCACGCCTGCGGCCACGACGGTCATATGGCCATCGTGCTGGGGCTCGTCACCCTGTTGGCCCGCCACCGCCACATGTTGCCGGGCACCATACGTTTCATCTTTCAGCACGCCGAGGAGGTTGCCCCTGGCGGTGCCGAGGAGCTGGTCCAATGTGGGGTGATGCAGGGTGTTCAACAGGTCATCGGACTGCATCTGTGGTCACCAATGCCGGTGGGGCGTATCGGGTTGATTGCCGGACCAGCCATGGCCGCCCCCGATACCTTCCAGTGCACCCTGTTGGGCACAGGCGGCCACGCCGCTGCGCCACATGAGACGGTCGATCCCATCGCCATCGGCGCGCAGATCGTGACGGCGCTCCAGCAGGTCGTGTCCCGCACCATCGATCCACTCGATCCCGTGGTCCTCTCGGTGACCCAGTTCATCGCGGGAACGGCCTTCAACGTCATTCCCGGATCTGCCTACCTCGCCGGCACCGTGCGCACCTTCGATCCAGCGCTGCGCTCGAGCATTCCCGTGCAGATGGAGCGCATCATCGCCGGCATTACGTCGGCCTTCGGAGCAACCTACGAGTTCTCCTACGAGCGGGGGTATCGGCCGGTGGTCAACGACCCGATCCTGACAACCCGACTCGCGGCCGTCGTTGAGCAGACATTTGGCGAGGACACTCTTGTCGAAATGCGGCCATCGATGGGCGGAGAGGACTTTTCAGCCTATCAGCAGCGCGCACCCGGCGTGTTCGCATTCATCGGCGCACGCAACGACGCTGAAGGGATTGTCTTCCCCCACCATCATCCGCGTTTTCAGATCGACGAAGCCAGTCTCGGCATCGGTCTGCGATACCTCACGGCCGCGACACTGGATCTCCTCACGGTGCCGTCCGACTCCCCAATCTCCCCCTGATCCGCACACCAACGCGCTACCCTCGAGCTCACGGAGCGCGTTCAGCGAAAATCAGGGGGCGGGCGGCAGGTTGCGCAGGAGGAAATCGAGCGTATTCCGCCCCATCACCTGGGCCACATCGCTCGCCGGCATGCCCGCTTCAAGAAGCCCGGCCGTGATCTGCGAAACCCCCCGCGTGTCGAAGGGTGCTCGGACGGCACCATCAAAATCCGAGCCCAGTGCCACATGCTGTACCCCCATGACAGACACGGCATGCCGTATGGCCTTCACAATGTTGGCCAGCGTGGGCTCGCAAACCGCTCCATCCCAGTATCCAATTCCGATCAGTCCACCATTGGCCGCGATCGCGCGCATCTGGTCGTCGGTGAGATTGCGAGGACCCGCGCAGGTCGCCGCCACGCCGGTATGCGACACCACCACGGGCCGAGTGGCCAGCTGCAGCGTCTCCCTGATTGTCTGCGGTGAGGAATGGGCGAGATCAACAAGAATGCCCAACGCCTCCATGCGATGAATGACCTGCCGGCCAAGCGCGGTGAGTCCACCATGGGTCACCCCGTGCGCACTGCCCGCCACTTCGTTGTCGAAGAAGTGCACGAGCCCCATCATGCGGTAGCCGGCACCGTACAACACATCCACACTTTCCAGCTTGCCGTCGAGCGCGTGCAGACCCTCGATCGCCAGCAGCGCACCAACCTGTGCGGGGTCACCACGCCGACGCTCGGCGAAGGCTGCCAGGGAATCGCGCGACGTGATGAGCGTGAGCGCCCCGCCGGAACGCAGCGCTGCGTCCTGCAAACGCTCAGCCTGATAGAGGGCGCGGGCGCGCAGGCTCGTCCACGTTGCCATCGGCCAGCGTTGCGCCAGAGCCAGCAACGTAATGTTGTCGGTTTCGCCGGTGTTCTGATCGTAGTTCATCCCGCGCGGGGTCTTCGTCACCGCACTGAAGACCTGCAACGCAACATGCCCTTCCTGCAGGCGAGGCACATCCACGTGACCGCGCGACACCCGCTGCAGTGGGTCGCGCCCCCACAGCAGTTCATCGGCGTGCAGATCGGCCACAAACAGCGTGCGATGCAGTGCGGCGGCCTCTGGCGGAACCGGGGGCAGCGTCGTGCTCACCACGCTATTCATTCGACTGTCCACCACCCGCGGCAAGACCACGAAGAATCCCACCGAAGCCACTACGCACAGCAACAGCACCGCAACGCCAATGCGTTTCCAAACGCGAGGCCCAGTCCCTCCGGAAGCGGTCATCAGCGAAGGCCTCTTGGCATTTCCTTTCCGGTCATCTCACGGGAGCTGGACGGCGCCCCCTGCTCGATCTGCGCGCGGAGGTCACCGCACTGATCGATCGCGGCGCTCGATGCAGGGTCGATGGTATCAGGCAACGCCACGCGATCCACACGCATGGTATCGTTGGGAGTGCCTGCCTGCGCGTAACGCTCGGTACACCACGCCCGTACCACATCGATGCGTGCCAGTCGCTTCACACCCGCATCGGCGGCCTTGTCGAACAAGCGCCAGGCCACCACGGCAAGGAGCAACGCCACCACCAGCGTGGCGAGTGCGGCGATCGGCGGCTTCGAGGGCTCGCCAGTGCCCTGGCTCATTCCAGCGTCCTCAGGAACCGCGGCGCCCGACGCGCCTTTACCTGCTGCTCGAAGGCATACCCAAAGCCGAGCAGCCGCGCCTCCGTCCACGCGAGACCGATGAAGCTGATGCCCAGCGGCAACTCATGCGCATGATCCATGGGAACCGTGAGCGACGGGTACCCGGCCACCGCCGCCACGGACGAATTGCCACCGCTGTACTTGTCACCGTTCACCAGGTCCGTGACCCAGGCCGGCGCATTCGATGGAGCCACCAGCGCGTCGAGGCGGTGCTCCCGGAACAGCGCATCGAGCCCACGCTCCCGTGCCTGGCGACGGCAAAGATCCAAGGCATTCCGGTACGCCGCATCGCTGATCGGCCCTTTCGCCTCGGCCTGCTCGAAGATCTCCTGCGCGAACCACGGCATCTCGCTCGCGCGGTTCTCCTGGTTGTAGGCGATGAGCTCCGCCAGCGTGTGGTACTGCACCGTTTCACCGCGCGACGCGAGGTACCGCGTCAGACCATCCTTGAATTCGTAGAGCAGCACGGTGAATTCAGCGTCATCATAGGTGCCAACGCCTGGCACACTCGCAGGGTCCACGAGCACGGCCCCCGCCGACTTCAGGGCAAGCAGCGCCGTGGTGAATGCCGCATCAGCTGCGCCATTGAAGCCCGCCAGATTCCGCGCCACCCCGATGCGGGCACCCTGCAAGGCGGTCGAGGTGAGCCCGGCACTGTAGTCAGGGAGTACCTCCGGCGCGGCACTGGTTGCCGCGTCGCGCTCGTCGCGCCCAGCAATCACCTGCAACAACGCGGCCGCATCGGCCACCGTGCGGGTCATGGGGCCAGCCGTATCCTGCGTTGCAGAGATCGGAATGATCCCGGAACGGCTAACCAACCCAACCGTGGGCTTAAGACCGACGAGACCGCAAATGGAACTCGGACAGATAATCGACCCATCGGTCTCCGTCCCGATACCCACCGTTGCCAGATTGGCCGATATGGCGGTGCCGGTGCCCGAACTCGAGCCGCAGGGATTGCGGTTCAGCACGAACGGATGACGTGTCTGCCCTCCACGTCCACTCCATCCGCTCGATGAATGCGTAGAACGAAAGTTCGCCCATTCGCTGAGATTCGTCTTCCCGAGCAACACCGCGCCCGCCTCACGCAGCCGTGCCACCACATGGGCATCGCGCGCGGCCGGCGTTCCCCACAGAGCCAGGGATCCCGCCGTCGTTTGCATGCGGTCACCCGTATCCAGGTTGTCCTTCACCAGGACGGGGATACCATGCAACGGTCCACGCAGCTTCCCAGCGGCGCGCTCGGCATCCCGTTCGGCGGCAATGGTGACGGCATCCGGATTGGTTTCCAATACGGAGTTCAGCGCAGGCCCCGCCTTGTCGACGGCCGCGATTCGCGCGAGGTACGCTTCGGTCAGTGCTTTCGATGTCAGCGTCCCGTTCTGCATCGCGCTCTGCAGCGACGCGATCGTGGCCTCATCGAATGCAAACGCCGGCGGCGGCACATCACCATCCGTGCTCCCCTCAGGCTGACCGGAACGCTGTCCCGAATCGGGCGACGGATCGCCAGCGCAGCTCACGCCAGCCATCGCGGCCAGTGTGGTCAGGCCAGCCGCCGTCATGAAACGACGCCGGTCGAGCACATGTGCGAGGGGCTCGGTTTCCCGATGTTCACCGTCGGACACGGGAGCCAACACCTGGTGTTCAGATTGCATCGAGAGCCTGCGCGAGATCGCGCACCAAATCGTTTACATCTTCAAGGCCGACACTCAGTCGGATGAATCCCGCAGACACCGCATCACCACCCCAACGCGCCCGCCGCTCCGCACTCGTGTGCAAGCCGCCGAAACTCGTCGCCTCATAGACCAGACGGGAGGCGGCGAAGAACCGGGCCGCCGCAGCGGCATCAGGCACCTCGAAACTGATTACTGCACCAAACTGCGACATCTGCTTTACAGCAAGGGGATGTGAGCGATCGCCGGGCAGCCCGGGATAACGGACATTCCGTATCGATGAGCCCCTCTCCGCGCGTTCGGCGAGATATTCCGCAATGATCTGCGCTGACCGACACTGCTGCATCAACCGCACGTGCAGCGTCCCCAGCGATCGATGCGCAAGCCAGGCTTCCATCGGGCCAGGAATGACGCCAAGGCGAGTCCGCCAGGTCCGCAGCATCTCGGCGTGACCGGCGTCGCGTGCCGCAGCATGCCCAAGCAGGAGGTCGGCGTGGCCCGTCATCGCCTTGGTATCGGACACGACACAGACATCGGCTCCCAGGGAGAGTGGCTGCTGCAACAGCGGTGTCGCCGTGGTGTTATCGACCACCACCAGAGCGCCGCGCGCGTGTGCGTGCGCCGCGATCGCCGCAATATCACAAACGTCGAGTTGCGGATTGGTGGGCGACTCGAGCCACACCATCGCCACGGGCGCCTCTGCGGCATCGATCGCTCGCAGGATGGCATCCCCATGCGTGGCGGCGGGCACGACGGTGATACCCTGCGCGACACTCCACGCCCCGGCAAAGTCCTGCGTGGTCAACACCCGCGTGGTGTAGTAACACTCGGCCGCCATCACGAGCGTGCTGCCAGGTGGGACCAGCGTGGCAAGCACCGCCGCCGTGGCAGCCATCCCGCTCGGGAACAACACGCAGGGACCGCCTTCGAGCGAGGCCAGCGCGGACTCGTACGCCGTCCATGTGGGGTTGTCGAAACGCCCGTAGGTGTAACGTGACTGCGTTGGGTCACCCGGTGCATGGTAAGGCGCGGCAAACACCGGTCCCGGAAGGTACGGCGTGCCGGGCTCGGCATCCGGAAGGCCGGCCCGCACAACCCACGTCGCCTGCTCCCACTCAGCCATCGCGCGCAGGATAACGACGCTCGTCCAGCGGCTCCGCCTCTTCGATCAACATCACCGGCACCCCCTCCTCCACGCGATAGACCAGGCGACTCTCGCGACACACCAGCACTTCCGGTGGACCGATGTGATGCTCCAATGGAGCCTTGCTCTTCGGACACACAAGAATCTCAAGCAACTGCGGTGGCAAGGTCATGACGCGGACGGCTGTGGTGGAGAGTGCGAAGACAACGGCGAGGGGCGATGCGCACGTGGCGCCGCATCCGTGCAGACGAGACGCGGCCCGCCGAGGAGTTCGATACAGAAGGGAACCGCCGGCCAGACCGCCCGCAGGCACTCCTCGATGGCCGTGGGCTTGCCCGGAAGGTTGATGATCAATGATGTCCCGCGGGAACCCGCAAGCTGGCGCGAAAGAATGGCGGTAGGCACCGACTGCAGCGATACGGCACGCATCTGCTCTCCAAATCCCGGCAGCAGACGATCACAGACCGCAGCCGTCGCTTCCGGCGTGACATCGCGGGGGGCCGGACCCGTACCGCCAGTGGTGACGATCAATGGACACCCCACCTCGTCGGCCAGTTCACGCAGCGCCGCTTCAATGGACTGCTGTTCATCGGGCACGAGTCGGTAGGCCGTCTGCCATGGCGGCGCGAGCCAGCGGGTATACAGGTCTCCGATGGCAGGGCCCGACCTGTCGTCGTACACACCACGACTCGCACGATCGGAAATCGTCAGGATCCCGAGAGTGATCATCTCAGGAACCTCCGACGTGTCCCGCTTGCCAGGTCATCGCAGATCTCCGCAGCCCCAACGATTCCCGCGGCTCACCGCATTCCGCCCGCAGCGGCGCAGGTCGCAGCGCCCGGCGCATCCGGTGCGCCGTACGAGGCCGAGATGAGCTGCGCCGCCCGACCCTGCTGCGCGGGCGTGAACACAAACAGCGTCGCGTAACTGGCGTCGCAGATCTCGGGGAGCGGCGGGCCACCCAGGGCCGTGACGATGGCCGGGACCGTATTGCTGTGCCCGACGACAAGCACCACACCCGTCGCCTTCTTCACCGCGTCGGCCACCGCCTGCACATGCGCCCCCGCGATCGGTACGACCGTTGGCGTCACGCCCGTGCGACGGATCACCTCGGCTGCCGTCTCCCGCGTGCGCTTGTACGACGTCACCACGATCGCATTCGGAGCGGTGTGCGCCAAGGCGTCATTCAGCGCCTTCGCACGCGCGACCCCGGCCTCGCTCAAAGAGGGATCATTTCCGGGTGTTGGCTGCTTCTCGCCATGCCGCACGAGGATGACCAGCGACGGCTGCGCTTCCACATCCGCCGGCAGGGAAGACACGGCGACCAGCACTCCCGCCAAGGCCAGCAGCCGGTGCACATGACGCGTCCAACCCCAGCCTCTCCCACCTGTGGTTCTTGCCATGTGGCTCCTCATCCCCTCGCCATGATGAAAACGACTCCTGCCTCTAATCTATGAGCGCGCCCCATGTTCGCGATCGAGCAGTCTGCGCTTGCGCTCCAGACCCCACCGATAGCCCCCAAGCGACCCGTCACCGCGAAGAGCCCGATGACAGGGCACGAGCACCGCAATGCGATTCGCTCCGCACGCCGAGCCCACCGCTCGCACGGCCCGCGGATGCCCGATGCCGGCAGCCAGGTCCGAGTAGCTCACCACCTCACCCGGCTTCACGCGCAACAGAAACCGCCAGACTTTGATCTGGAAGGCCGTGCCCCGAAGATCCAGCGGTACCTCGGGAAGCGGCCCCTCAGCCGTGAGATGCGCATCGAGGGCTGTCATCCAGGCATCGAGCGGTTCGCGAGCCGGAGAGCTGGCCGCCTCGAGCACGGCATTCGGGTACTCCTCGGTGAGACGCGCCTTCAGCATTGCCGGATCCTCGCCGAACTCCACGAGGCAAACACCCCGCGCCGTCGCGGCCATCAGCAGGTGGCCAAAGGCGGTCTCACGCACCGCATACGTGATGACTTCCCCAGCCCCCCCACGACGATACGCTGACGGCGTCATACCCAACCCGCCCGTCACCTGCTCATACACGCGACTCGTACTGCCATAACCAGCGCTGAACGTGGCATCGAGCACAGGGCGACCCTCACGCAGCCCACGCTTGAACTGGGCCAGACGCTGGGCCGCCTGATAGGCCTTGGGGCTCACACCCAGCACCTGCGTGAATGAACGCTGGAGATGGGACGGACTCAGCGCGACCTCGCGGGCCAGACGCGCCAGTGGCAGCACCTCATCCGCGTGGCGTGAGATGTAGTCGGCCAGGTGATGGATCCGCGAGAGCATCTCGGCCGATGGCGGTGCAGCCCGCCGCGGAACGCGGACCGCCCCGGGCGAGGAAGGGGTAGGTGAGGTCGATCGGGAAGTCATGACAGGAATCCTGCAGGAAATTTGCGATGGGAGATGACCGAACGAAATGCACTCCCAGACTCCCCCGCGCTCCGAAACGTGCGACGGGGCCGTCCCGCATTGACGAGCCCCGGTGGAGATGCCAGATCAGAAGATGCGCCAGATCGCCACCAGGACACCACTCCGCCTCGCCGCCGTCACCCTGCTCCCCGCCCTCCTGGGAGCCGTGGCTTCGCTGGGAGCCCAGTCGAGCATCGCTCCGCCAGCTCGGTTCGCCGACCCGGAGCGCCTGGCACGCATCCAACGCACCATACCCGGCATCGACAGCCTCATGCGGGCGTTCATGGACCGCAGCCGCGTGCCCGGCATCGCCTACGGCATCGTCGTGGATGGGCAGTTGCTGCATGTGGCAGCGATGGGGCTACGCGAGGTACCCAGTCGGTCGCCAGTCGATACCAGCTCGGTGTTTCGCATCGCGTCGATGACCAAGAGCTTCACCGCGCTTGCCATTCTCCAGCTTCGTGATGCGGGCAAGCTTTCGCTCGACGACCCGGCTGAGCGCTATGTACCGGAACTGCGCACACTGCAATATCCCACCAGCGATGCGCCGCGCATCACCGTGCGCCACCTGCTCTCACACGCCGCAGGCTTTCCCGAGGACAATCCCTGGGGCGACCAGCAGCTCGATCGTACCGACGCGGAGCTGACGCAGATGCTGCGCGGCGGCATTCCATTCTCGAATGTTCCGGGAGTCGCGTACGAATATTCCAACTACGGGTTCGCCATACTGGGCCGCATCATCAGGAATGTCTCCGGACAACCGTACGCGACCTATATCCAGGAGCACGTCCTGCGCCCACTGGGCATGACGTCCACCACGATGCAGTCGCGGGAAGTGCCCGCCGTCAGGCTCGCACACGGCTATCGCTTGCAGGACGGGCAGTGGCGTGAAGAACCAGCGCTGCCGGATGGAGCGTTTGGATCCATGGGCGGCATGCTTACCTCGAGCGCCGATCTCAGTCGCTGGGTCGGCCTCATGCTCAGCGCGTGGCCACCGCGCGACGGCGCCGAATCTCCGGTGCTCAAACGGTCTTCGTTGAGGGAGATGCAACAGGTGTGGCGCTTCAGCGGCGGCACGGCGACGTTCAACACGCAGCGCAACGCCCTGAGCATGACCAGTGGTGGCTATGGCTTCGGGCTGCGCGTCTCGCAGAACTGTCTTTTCAACCACATCGTGGCACACTCAGGAGGATTGCCGGGGTTCGGTTCACAGATGCGCTGGCTTCCCGAACAGGGTGTGGGCATCGTTGCTCTTGGCAATCTCACATATACCGCCTGGGGGTCACCCATCGATCAGGCCATTGAACGGCTGGCCGCTGCGGGGAGTCTCACCCCACGCAGCGTACAGCCAGCGCCAGTCCTGCTCGACATGCAGGCAAAGGTCACCCGACTCGTGAACCGCTGGGAGCAACCACTCGCTGATAGCATCGCCGCAATGAATCTCTTCCGCGACGAGTCGGCGGCGCGGCGTGCAGCCGCCATCGAACGCATTGTCGCGACCGCAGGCGGCGACTGCCAGTCCGATGGTGCGATCTGGGCCGAAAACGCGCTGCGGGGTGTGTGGAAACTGCGCTGTGCACGCGGGGCCGTTCAGGTAGGCATCACCCTCGCACCGACAGAGCCGGCACGTGTGCAACAGTTCACGGTGACCGGAATCCCCGTCGACCGCCAGGTAGGCCCCCCAGCCGTCTGCAGACCGTAAGGCCTGCGCGGCCGGAACGGGCTCAGTCGCCCGAAAGCATATCCGACCGAGGCGGTACCCAGGGCGGGATCCACGCCCCCGAGAGGGTGCAGGACACCGGTGAGCCACGCAGTGTCATCGTGGCAAAACCGCTCCCAACGCCGTACCGGGCATCCGAAAACTCCAGTGAACCGTCCTCGCCTCGCCTCCATACCGGCGTACGCATGAACCGCAGCGCGTCGCCCACTTCGCAGTGGGCCTCCGTAAGGCTCATCAGTTCCGCGCGTGGCCGAACCCAGCTATGCCCCCATCTGACCGAAGTGCTGGAATCGAAGGGGACCACTCGCGACGACCCTGTCAGGATCTGCAATGCATCGCCCTGCAACCGTGCCTCGGGGTATGCGTGCTGGCAATCCGACACCGTGCGCACCTGCGGGTAGGGCGCCACCACGGCGGTGCTCACGCGATAATGCACACCATCAGTGGAGACGGCGGTCGCCGACCAGCATGTCGGGTCACCCGCCGCCGGCGTGAGCACGACATCGGCGAGGCGGTCTGGCGCAACATGCGACGCATCGGATGCCACAGCCGCACCCCGCACGGGTTCCTCAACGGCCTGTATCACAAGTGCTTCCGTCGTCCGCGATGCAACGAAGAACATCGTCGTCACTACCAGCCAGGCCCCGATTCCCGTGGAAGTCCGCAGGCTGTCCCGCAGCCCACGTTGCATCGCGAGCCACAACACGGCAAACACGCTCAGGGCAATGGCCACAAGGCGCGCCACTTCGCCAACACGCCAGGCGGCCAGCAGGATGATGAGCAGCAGCAGGACGAGTATGACCCGTCCGGCCACCGCCCGCGCTCGCCAGAGCAACGCGGGGATCGCCACCACCCACAACCATGGCTCCACAATGAACACGGCATCGCCGTAATACCAGCGATCGTCGAACGGCCAGAAGGGATGCACCCCGTAGCTGTTCGTGTAGTCGAGCGCCAGGTGCGACAGGGTGCCGGCGAAAGCAAGACCCAGTAAGGCCCGCGTGCCATGCGCTGAGAACCATTGGCGCGCGTCCCCGCTCGCACCACGGGTGAACCACCAGCGTCCCCCCAGCCATAGCAGGAGCGCGCCAATCACCGCCCAGACGATCGTATGGGTGTGACCCCGATGATGCAGGAGGTATCCCAGTGGCCCCATTCCGAGAATCGATCCAGCGTAGAGCACATCGAGATCCGGCAGTTCGGCCGCGGCAATACCCACCACCACCGCCACTCGGCGAAAACGATCGGGCACGGCGCTGCCCGTGCGCGCCGCCACCCACGACATCGTGGCATCCGCCATGAGCATCCCGGCAAGCGCGTGGGTGATGTTATCCAAGAGGCGTGACGAATCGGGGTAGGACGATGTGCAGGATGCCGCTACTGCCGTGGATCATTCACCACACCAATGAAGAGGATCACGCCGCTCAGGCGCTCCCTGATGACGAAGACAAACGGGCGCGTGAAAGAATAGACCGGCGGCATCGACACCACCGTGGCTCCTCCAACCGTCACCGCAGCGGCCCGCGTCCCTCGCTCGTTGACTTCCAATGCCACACCATGCCGAACGAACGCCAGGGTTGGGGACTCGCCGCCAATCAACCGGGGAAACTCCGCCGCCCCCGTGAATGCCCGCGACATCCCCATCGCCTCCAACATGGGCTTGAGCTCGAGCGTCCTGCGCACCGTGAAGCGTGGGAGAAAGATCTCACTCCGCTCTTCCACCAAACGCATGCCACCCAGGACGGCCGCATACTCCGCGGTGTCCAATCGAGCCGCATACTGCGCGGCCGTCTCCCCGGTCGGAGCAATCAGCAGCATGCTGTACGCGGCATTTCCATACAGCAGTTCCACAGCGGTCCGCTGGGCATTCCCAGTTGCCTGGAAATTGCCGGATCGCCGCATGGTGGGATGCGCAAACTCCGCGCCGGAGGTGAGGGTGAATGGCTGCGGCGTGGTACGCGCCGGATTGAATTGATCCCGCCACGTACCGGAGAACAGCACGGCATTCACCAGCAGCATCGCCAGATCCCGTGGTGGGTCACCCTCGAGCACACGCGGAACCATGCCATCGGTCTGTCGGTTGCCCCACGCATTCACCGAATCGAACATCAGGGCCGGCGTGGCCAACGAACGCACCGACGCCCCGAAATAGCTCGCCGCATCACGGGCAAACCCGGTATCCGCCATCATGGGACTCCGCACCCAGAGCCCGTTGGCGATCCGAATCGTCGCTGTGCTGTCCAGATTCGGCAGAATGGCGGCAAGATCGCGATAGGCCGTATTGATCTCCACCCGGCTCCTGCTTCCCCACCCCAGCGTCTGTTGCATCTCGTTCAAGGTGGCATTGGCTGCGCCATTCATCGTCATACCCAGTGCGAACGAGACACTGAGGGGTGACAGCAGCACGTTCCGAACACCGGACGACGCACCGGGATCCTTCGCCACCGTCGTCCGCAGCAAGCTGAACGCAAACTGGTTGTTCGCCCGAACGCCTTCCCGTTCCATCGCGGAGAGCGTCCGCGGCAATGCCGTCAGGGAATCAACGCGTGTCGTTGAATCCGAAGGTCCAGTCTCCGCGCGGCACGCCATGAGTAGCGCCCCACCTGCCATCATCACACCCAGAGATAGTCTTGCCATGGCACCGTCCGGTTGACGTAAGAACCGCCTTCCCAGTTCCCTCGTGACCTCTCGCAACGCAGCGTCATGCGCTTCGGTGCCCGCGAAATCCAATCCGCCGATTCACCGCGCGTCGTTCCTCGAGAGTCATCGTGGACCACTGCCGGATATCATCCAGTGTCCGGCCACACCCATAACACCGATCGTCGAGATCCAACCGGCATACCTTGATGCACGGCGACTCTGCCGGCCACTCCTCGATCCCATCCTCGTGCTCCGCCATTCAAGAGAATCTAGCACAACGGGCGATGCCTCCTGGAGGCACCGCCCGTTGTGTCCACCACAGCAACTACCGGCAACCGCAATCGCTACCCTGCAACGACTGCTGTGCCTTGAAGCGTTACATCGCCAGCACGCGAAGATCCTGCAGCGCCTGCTTCAACTGATCGACCTTCGTACCATCGCAGCTGCGGGCGCCTTCCGCATCCGTCACGGCCTTCGCCAGCGCCGCATTCCGCGCCGCGCCGTTCGCCTTCTCCGCCGCCGCAATCTGCGTGCGCAGCGCACTCACAGCCCCCGCCGCACAGCCCTTGCGCTCCAACTGGTCCGTAAACGCCTTCGCCAACGCAAAGCTCGGCGGCCACACAATCTTCGGCTGCCCCTGCGCGTTCAGGTAGTCCCACTTCACCGTCTTCGCCGCATCCAGCTCGTTCTGCGACAGATACTCGCTCGGCAGCAGTTCCGCCACATCCATGCCGCGCGCAATCTCCGAGCTCACCAGATGGCCGTTGTACCAGTACACCGACCACGAGCCCCCCATCTGCATCCGCGTCCCGTCCACCGGGCCCCGATCGAACGACGCGATCTCCTTCGGATGCGCCGGATCCGTCCAGTCGAACACCGAGATGCCCCCCTGATACCAGGCCTGCACCATCACATCCCGGCCCGGGATCGGAATCAGCGAGCCGTTGTGCGCCACGCAGTTCTCGTTCGCCGTCTGGTACGTCGGGATCTTGTAGTAGCTCTGGAACACCATCTTCCGGTTCTCGATCTTGAAGATCGCGTCGGCGCCCCATTCAGGCTTATCCCCGACACGGCACTTGGGCGCACCGCCGCCGCCCCACTCGTCGGAGAAGAGGATCTTCGAGCCATCGTTGCTGAACGTGGCGGAGTGCCAGTAGGCGAAATTCGAATCGGCCACGGCATCGAGCCGGAACGGCGCCACCGGATTGCTGATGTCGAGCAGCAGCCCATGGCCCTCGCAGGCGCCACCGGCCAGGCCCAGGGCCGGATATACCGTGATGTCGTGGCACTGGGAGCGCTCACTGATCGGCCGATTGCCCGTATTTGGACCGGCCGCATTGGCGAACATGCGGTTCAGCGCATTCTGCACCAGCGGGCGGGCGGCAGCCGTGTCGGCCGCGTTTGGCGTTGACGCGCCGCGTGCCTTGGCCAGGCTGTCGAGGAGGGGACGCACGATCTGACCAGGCACGATCTGATCCAGTCCGGACTGCGGGTTTTTCGCAATGAACCCACCCGACGCGCGGGCCGCTGCGAGCTGCGATGCCGCTGCCGCCTTGTCAGCCTCGGAGAGGCCGTGCTGCGGATTGGCAGAGAGACCGGCAAAAATATTGGCGCGGCCGACGACAGCCGCCTTTGTCGGATCGGCCAGTGGTACCTTGATGATCTCGATGCGCAGTCGCGAGGAGTTCGCATCACTACTCGCCGCATCCCCGGCGCAACCCGGCAGCTCATCCGCCGAGCGAATGCCCGACGAGCCCGACACGTAGATGTAGACGTTCTGCGTGTCCTTCGGGT
>CAZPJX010000011.1:0-35324 GCA_964586985.1 uncultured Gemmatimonas sp.
CGCGCCGTTGACATTCTCCCCTGTCAGCGGTACGGCGTCGACGGCCTCGAGCTGAACCTCAAGCTGCCGCTTGCGCCGTTCTGCAGATGCGCGGCGAGCATAGTCCACGAGTACCCGGCGCATCATTTGCGCGGCGATCCCAAAGAAGTGCGCCCTGTTTTGCCAAGGGCTGACCTGCCCCATCAGGCGCAGGTAGGCCTCGTGAACCAGCGCTGTGGGCTGTAAGGTGTGGTCCCCCCGTTCTCGGCCCAGGTAGCCGCGGGCGAGCCCGTACAGCTCCTCGTAGACCACGCGAGCGGCCTCGTCCCGGGCCGCCTCGTCACCGCACTGGGCGGCCCGGAGCAGCTCGGTAAGCGATGGCGGCTGGTCGGCGTGTGGACTGGGGGCGGCGGCGGGCATGACCTGCCGAATATGGGGAATGAAGCGCGACCGGATAGCCCCTCCCTCCATCGTCGTCGCCCGGGTACTTTACGCCGGTGCGCACGCTCCTCGCGTCGGCGCTCCTGCTCCTCGCGTGCGGTGTTGCCGGCGGCTGTGCCGATCGCTCGTCCCGCCCCTCCGGAGCCGGCGCCCCTCTCTCGATTCCCGGTGGTCCTGATCCCATCGTCCTGCGGCTGCCCCGCGGCGGCGGCGTTCTGACAGCCACCCGTTACCCGTCACTGGATTCCACCATCTGGCGGTCTGCGTCGCGCGTTCCGCCACTTGACCAGGTCATCGCGTTCGGGGGAGAGGACGGCTATCTCGCCGCCATCGATACCGGGGGGAGTCCCGTTCGCATCGACATGCGACTTGGCACGGTGACCACCTCGCGCAGCGACACCGTACGGTCGCTTGCGTCAGCCGATGGCGGCGCCATCTACGCGCTGACCCGCAGCGGTGATGTCACGCGGTACACCCCAAGTGGCAGCGACTGGCTGTTCCATCCCGCCCATCCGGTGGATGCGCTGTTTTCGCAAGCCGACGGCTCGGTCATCCTCGTCGGCGCAGAGGACGGAGGCGTGACAGTACGGCGTCTGCGCCCGCCCAACCAGGCGTTATCCGACAGCGTGTCGCTCAAGGTCTCCGGCGCACCCGCGGACCTCCGTCGCACCATCGCCACGACGGCAGGCTCCGTGGGGGACCGCGTGTACTTCGCGGCCGACGAGCGCGTGATCGCCATTCGAACTCGGGATCTCGGTACGGCACTCAACGTCGATCTTGGTGACCGGATCGATGCCATCGCAGCAACGCCCAGCGGTGATCGACTCTTCGTGGCACCGGCCGACGCCGATGTCCTGCGCATCGTCGATCGCTTCGAAGAAGGCGTGACGGGCAAGATTCGTCTGCCCGCGCCGGCTACGGCACTGCGCATGGATCCGATGGGCCGTCTCCTGCTAGCCCGTGGTGGCGGTGATACGGTCTTCGTTGTGAGCCTTGGCAGTGATGCCGTGCAGGGGGTGCTCACCAGTGCCTGGCGCGGAGATCTCCCACTCGTCATGGCAGACGGTTCCATTGCCATCACCCGCGGCGATGATGTGGTGCTGGTGCATCCCGAGACCATGGCCGACCAGCGCACGATCGTCGGAGGGGCCAACCAATTCTGGCATACCATGCGCTGGAACGGTCTGAGACCGCGTGCTGCAGGCCTTGATCAACCGGTGCAGTTCCGCAACAGCGCACCCCGTGACTCCACGGGAGTCGTGCCCGGTGGTGCTGACGCCATCGCCGGTGCCACTGTGGACAGCGCGGCGCAGCCCGACTCGGCGAGCACATCATCCCCCGCGGCGCATCAACCCTCGGCCTTCACTGTGTCGTTCGCTGCCCTGCTCGATGAGCGACAGGCGCGTGCGCTGGCCGGTCGCATTCGGATCGAAGGCCAGGTGCCACGCATCACCACGACCGATCGCGATGGCACAACCGTGTATCGGGTGGTACTCGGACCCTATCCGTCACGTGCCGAAGCTGAACGTATCGGCCGAATGTCCGGCCAGACCTATTGGATCTTCGAGGGATCCCCATGAGTGGCCCCGACCTGTCTCGGGATGATTGGGAAACGGAGGGACGTCGGCTCGCGCCGCTGCTGGACAACGTGTCCGCCGTGGTGGTTGCTGCCAATGCGCCGGATGTGGCCGCGCGGATGGCCATCGGCCTGGCACGCCAGCAGGGTGCGCGGCGACGCGTGGCCATCGCCGATCTGCTCGGCGAGTCGCCCGCTCTTGAAGCCGTCCTCACGGGTGACGACCCCCACGGCATCGCAGACAGCTTTCTCTACGGCGTCTCGCTCAACAAGATCGCACGTCCAATGCGTGACGCGGACAACGTGTTCATCATGCCAAGCGGTACGGAGTCCGTGGATCATGGCGCGGTGTACGCGAATGATCGCTGGCGCCGCCTGGCGGCCGGGTTTCATCAGGTGGGTGCCCTGCTGATCGTGGTGGCACGCCCCTCCGCCGATGGCTTTGCCGAACTGTGTGGACATCTGGGGGCGCTGTTGCCGGTGGGTGATGTGGCGTTCCCCACACCAGCCGGTATACCGCTGCTCGCTCCCCCTGCCCCGCCGCCGCCACCTCCACCGCCAGCCGAGCCGGCCAACCCGCCGCAGCGCGAGAGCGCGCGTCGTGCCCGTGAGGCTGCACAGCAGGATGTCGCCGGTCGTCGCAATCGCCTCATCGCACTCGTACTGGTCCTCGGCGCCATCGCCATCGGGATGGGTGCCATGTGGCCGCAGATCCTGAGTCGGTTGCCCGCGCCGGTGCTCGAACTCCTGCAACCTGGCAGAAGTGGCGAGAGTGCTGTCGATAGCACGGCGACGCTGGTGCCATCCACCCCCATGGACAGCGGTCCGCTCCCGGATACCGCGCTGCCAGCGCTGGTGCCAGGGGGCGACAGCAGCCGCCAGGTGCCCGATAGCCTCGCCGCACTCGCGGCACCAGCCTCACCGCCGCTGTCAGTCGACAATCTGGCAGATAGTGCGCAGGCTGCCCGATATGCCGTGTATTTCGCGACCGCCAATACGCGAGCCGCAGCAATGCCGGACGCCAAAATGCGAGCGCTCGAAGCGGTGGCGCTCTCACCGGTCGTCGAGAGCGGAGAACAGTGGTATCGCCTCACCGTTGGAGCGACCGCGTCGCGGCCGGAGGCGGAGGCGCTGCTGGCCCGCTTGCGGTCCCAGAAAGTCATCGGTGCGGGGAGCATCGTCTCCGTGCCTTTTGCATTGCGACTCGAGACGCGGGTAACACCATCGCTGGTGCCGACCCGTCTGGCTGCCCTGAACACGCGCGGCATCATGGCCTACGCACTGCGTCAGCCCGACGGCAGTGTCTCGGTCTATACCGGTGCGTTCGAATCACCAACGCAGGCTTCGGCGCTTGCGGACTCATTGCGCGCGGTCGGCGTAGCGCCCGTGCTGGCTTATCGAACCGGGAGAGGGTTCTAGTGCGTTTGACGAAGCTCGAAGTCCATGGCTTCAAGGCGTTTGCCGATCATCTGGAGTTCGTGTTCGAACGTGGCGTGACGGCCATCGTCGGCCCCAATGGCTCCGGGAAATCGAATGTGTCCGATGCCGTGCGCTGGGTACTCGGCGAGCAGCGTGCGCGCGCCATGCGCGGTGCCAAGATGGAAGACGTCATCTTCCATGGCTCGTCCGCGCGCAAGGCCGTGAACATGGCGGAAGTCTCGCTGCATTTCGACAACACCGAAGGCGAGTTGCCCATTCCGTTCAAGGAAGTGGTGATCACGCGACGCCTGTTGCGTTCGGGTGAGAGCGAGTATCTCCTCAATCGGGCCCCCTGCCGCCTGCGGGATATCCAGGATCTCGTGCGAGGTACGGGACTGGGCGCCGACTCCGGTGTCGTCATCGAAGCCAGAATGATCGATGCCCTGCTCTCCGATCGTCCCGACGATCGACGTGAGCTGTTCGAGGAGGCGGCGGGCGTTGGACTCTACCGCGACCGCCGCCGCAGTGCGGAGCGTCGGCTGGAAGAGACAACCATCGACCTTTCGCGTCTCGACGATCTCATCGCCGAGGTTCAGAGCCAGGTGCGCTCGCTCGCGAGACAGCGGCGTCGCGCGGAACGGCACGCCGAACTGACGTCCCGGCGTTTCCAGGTGGAGCTATCGCTGGCGACTCGCGAGATGGCTTCATGGCGCGATGAACTTGAAGCTCTCGATGGCCGGCTGGCAGAGCTCCGGGCAGAGGTCCCAGGGGCAGAGGAGGCCATCACGGCTGCCGAGGCGCAGCGTGAAGGTGCACATGTAGCCCGAACGACCGCAGAGGCCAGTCGGCTGGAACTCGCACGCCTTGCACTCGGGCAACGCGAGAAGACCCAGACGCTCGAGCGTGAGCTTGCGGTGTCCGAGGAGCGACAGCGCAGCACCACCATGCGTCGGCAGCGGGCAGAGGAAGAACGGCAGGAGAACGAAGCGTTTGGACGTCGTCTACGGGAAGACCGTGAGCGGGCCGCAACGGATCGCAGCACGCTCGAGCAGGACGTCCGAGATGCGGGCGAAGCGCTCCAGGAGCGCCTCGCCGCCGAGCAAGCGGCTCGTGAAGCCGTGCAGCGCGAACGTACGGTGCTCGACCAGTTGGAGCGTCAGGTCCGTGAGCATAGGGACCAGGCCCGTCGTCTTGAGCTCGACCGCGATGGAGCCTCGCGGGATCAGACGGACACCGCCCAGCGTCAGGACGCTCTGGAGCACGAGCGGCAAACGCTGGTGGATACCTTGGACGGCATCGAACGGGAACTGCTTGCGGCCCGGGAGCAGGTGGCGCTCCGTCACGCGGCGGCACAGGACGCTCTCGATACGCTCGAGGGTGCGCGCCTTGCCGCGGCGAGCGCCCGTACGGCCGATGCGGAGTCGCGTCAGGCGCTCGCCAGTGCCGTCGAGAGCCGCACACAACTCGAAGGGCGCATGAACGCGCTGGCTGCGCTTGAGCGGGAGCGCGTGGGCCTGGCACCGTCCAGTGCCAAGCTGCTCAAGGAACGTGCGCGTTTCGGCGACGGTGCTGTTCTCGGGCCGCTCACCGATTTCGTCAGTGCCGATGGTGAGGCCGCGCGCCTCGTGGAGCGGTATCTCGGCGCGACCATGCACGCGATCGTCGTTCGTGACGCACAGGCCGCCTCCGCCGTGCGTCGCTGGCACACCGAGACGCAACCCGGCCCGCTGCTTCTGCTTCCGTTGGATGTCCTCACCGAGCTCGGGACCGACGAGGGCGCCCTGGCCGGCGCGGTTGAGGCAAGCGGCCCCGCGTCACGCTGGGTTCGTGCGCTGCTTGGGAAGGTTCGTGCGCTCGACAGCGGCGAGGCCTTCGTTGATGAGCACGGTGCGGTGTTTCTTCCAGGCACGGCAACCGGCCCGGGTCCGCTGCAGCGCCGTGCCGAACTGAATCGCCTTGAAGCGGACCTCGCGACCGCCGATGCACGGCGCGATGCGGCTGCGGAGACCGCCCAGGCCGCCCGCCTTGCCCTGACGGAAGCTGAGCGTGCGCAGCAGGTGGCGACCGACGGGCACACGCGCGCGCAGCAAGAGGCCCGGCGCGCCACGGAGGTGCAACAGGACGTGGAGCGCCGACGCGAACGCGCCGAGCGCGAACTGGTGCAGAGCAATGCACTGTCCGAGCGACTCGTCACGCGTCTGCAGGAGCTCGAACAGCGCATGCTGCACCTGGCTCAGCAGGCCGAGGCGTTGCATGCGCGTGCCGGTGAAGCGGACAGTGATATTGACCAGGCGCGGGAAACCCTGAGTCTCGCCGAGCGGGAGCAGGAGCACGCCCGTGAAGCACGCGCGACCTGGCAGGTGACGCAGGCCCAGGCGCAGGCAAGACTATCGGTGGCCATTGATCGCGAAAAGCGCCTGTCCGAAGAAGACAGTACCGCCGCCGCGCGGATGGAATCGCTGGCACGTGAGCTGTCGACGCTCTCCGATGCCGACCAGCATCTCGCGCAGCAGCTCGACGCCTGGCGTGCGGAACTTGACACGGAACGCAAAACACTGGCTGATGCCGACGGGCGTCTCGCCGAAGCGGAGCACGCCGTGATGGCCGCAAACGCGGCACTCGACACCTGCGAAACGGTGCTCGATGAGGCGCGTCGTCGCGCCAGTGTGCTCGGCGAGCAGGTGCATGGGGCGCAGTTGCGGCACACGGAGCTTTCTGGCCGACGCGAAGCCATTCGCCAGCGTCTCGAAACCGAATGGCGGCGCTCACTTGAAGACCTCCTCACGGGCTTCGAGCCACTGGATCTTCCCACCGACGATCTGCGCGCGGAAGCGTCGCAGCTCCGCACCTCGCTCGATGAACTCGGCCCGGTGAACCCGTTGGCCATCGAGGAACACGAAGAGGAACAGCGCCGTCTCGAGTTTCTCACGTCCCAGCGCAACGACCTCGTTGCCGCCAAGCAGTCATTGCATCAGGCCATCCGCGAGATCGACAGCACGGCACGCGAGTTGTTCCTGGCAACGTTCACACAGGTGCGGGAGAATTTCCGCCAGATCTTCCTTCGCATGTTCGGCGGCGGCGAGTGCGACCTGCGTCTGGAAAATCCCGATGAGCCCTTGAATTGCGATATCGAGATCCATGCATCACCGCGAGGCAAGAAGACCCAGCGCATCCATCTCTTGTCCAGCGGGGAGCGCGCCCTTGTGGCCCTCTCGCTGCTCTTCGGGATCTTCCTCACCAAGCCCAGCCCCTTCTGCCTCATGGACGAAGTGGATGCGCCACTCGACGACCAGAATATCGGGCGATTCGTGAAGATGCTGAACGACTTCAAGTCGCGCACACAGTTCATCGTCATCACCCACAACCCGCGCACCACATCGGAAGCCGCCGATTCCGTGTACGGGCTGACGATGCAGGAACCCGGGGTGTCGTCGATCGTCAGCGTGCGTCTGCGCAATGGACCGGCCGTCGATGAATCCAGCGATGGGGCTTCCGCCATACCGCCCGATGAGGACGTGCTGACCGGCCCACCCGGCGGGGAGCTATCGCCGGCATGATGAAGTCGTGGCGGCGGTGCGTCACGACGGCCCTGCTGCTCTGCGCAGCGGGGCTTGTCGTTACTCCACTCACGCCGCGCGTAGCACAATCGCAGGGAGTCTTCCTGCAGGGGCCGCCGGAGACCCTGCTGCCAAGCGTGACGCCAGCGTTTGCGTTGACCGTTGCGGGGCTTGGCCCCGCACGGCCGCTGCAGATCACGCTGCAGGTCTCCACCACCTCCAGTTTCATCGGGATCGTGCTCGATAGCACGTTCACATCGATGGACACCGTTGTCACAATCCAGGTGACGCGCCCCCTGCCGCCCCAGACGGTCATCTTCGCCCGGGCGCGCGTCCGCGCGCTGGCGGGCTTCGTCTTCGAGTCGGCGATCTACGGTCCCAGAACCGTTCCCGCGTGGGTCACGCTGACCTCGCTCAATTCGCCGACCGGCATGAAGGTGGACAGCCGTCGGCCGCTCTTCGAATGGCGCAGCCCTGAGGTCTCGCCGCTCGTTGGGCCATGGCGCTATGACATCGAACTCGAAGCTGCCGGTCGCCTGGAAAGCGGGGCCAACGGACTCACCGGGACGAACTACCGACCCGCCGCCGATCTGCAAACCAACACCTCGTACCGCTGGGCGCTGGTGGCGAAGCTCGGGACTGGAGCGGCCATGCGGGTGGAAAGCCTCGGCTCCTTCGTCATCGACGACCCTGCGCTACCACGGGCCACACTCCTATACCAGAACTTTCCGAACCCATTCCCGTCGGACGCAGGGTTCAACACCTGCTTCTGGTTCGACATTGGCGCGGGCGGTGCGGAAATCGCGCTCGATGTCCTCGACCTGCGAGGAAACATGGTGCGCCGTATCATCCCCGATGCAGGCGGCAGGTCGCGCTTCGACGCGGGACGATACGGGCGCGGAGTGGTGGGGGGCGACGGCAACTGCGACGGACGCTTCACCTGGGACGGCACGGCCAGTGATGGGCGCACAGTGGCGCCTGGCGTCTATATCGTTCGCTTCCGTGCGAACCGTGGGGCACCCACGTTTCGCCGCATCGTGTTCCGTGGGCGCTGATCTCGGCTCCACCGCCAGCCGGCGCTTTTCCATTTTGGGCCCGTGTTTTCCATGAAGCTCACCACCATTGGCACCGGCACCGCAGCCCCGCACCCTACGCGCGTCTCTTCGGCCCATCTCGTCGAAACGACCGATATCCGACTGCTGCTCGATTGTGGCAGCGGAGCTGTGCATCGGATGGCCCAACTCGGGATTGCGTGGCAGGACATCACGCATGTGGCCCTCAGCCACTTCCACACCGACCACATCTCCGACCTGCCCCTGTTGGTGATGGGGTGGCGGTGGGGGCAGCTCCCTGCGCGCGCAGCACCAGTCACCGTTATTGGCCCACTCGGCACCACGGCGCTGTTCGAGCGCATGGCCGGCGTGCATGGCGACTGGCTCCTCGCACCGGGGTTTCCGGTCACCATCCGGGAAATCATCTCAACGGACAGTATCCAATTGTCCGAGGATGTGGAACTGACATGCCATCCGGTACCACATACCCCCGAGAGCGTGGCATATTCAGTCCGTGAGGGGCCTCGGCGTTTCGTGTACACCGGCGACACCGGCGTAAGTGCCACACTCGGTGAGTGGGCGCAGGATTGCGATCTGCTGCTGGCCGAATGTTCACTGCCTGATGCGATGGCCATACGCGAGCATCTCACGCCGCGGCAGGCCGGAGCGCTGGCAGCACAGGCACGGGCCCGACAACTCGTGCTCACACATTTCTATCCGCCCGTCGAAGCCGTGGATATCGGCGCCGAGGTCGCGGAGCACTACGCCGGTCCCACGATCGTGGCCACCGACGGATGGACTACACATTTCTGAGGATGTGACATGCTGGTCGTGATGCAGCCCAACGCCACTTCGTCCGAGATCGACAGGGTCTGTGAGGAGATTGCGCGTCAGGGTTTCAAGCCCCTCCCACTGCCGGGCGAAGTACGCACGGCGATCGGTCTCCTTGGTGATGATGCCAAGGTGGATTGGTCGTACATCGAGGGACTTCCCGGCGTCGCCAGCGTGCTCATCGTGCAGAAGCCGTACCGACAGGCATCCCGTGAGTGGAAGGGAGAGAGTACCATCGTCGAGATCGCACCTGGGGTACGGTTTGGCGGCACCGACGTCCCGGTGGTGTCAGGCCCATGCTCGGTGGAGACGGAGGAACAGATCCTGACGGCTGCACGTCAGGTGCGTGAAGCCGGCGGCGTGGCCCTTCGCGGGGGAGCGTTCAAGCCACGCTCTTCACCGTATGCGTTCCAGGGTCTGGGCAAGCAGGGGCTCGAACTCCTTGCACTCGCACGTCGGGAGACGGGGCTCGCCATCGTCACCGAAGCCATGGACGAACGCGGTGCAGATCTCGTGGCAGAGTACGCCGATTGCATCCAGATCGGTGCGCGCAACATGCAGAACTATTCATTGCTGCGGTACGTCGGAACGCTGGGCAAGCCCGTGATGCTCAAGCGCGGCATGGCGGCCACGATCAACGACCTCCTGCTGAGTGCAGAGTATGTGCTGGCGGAAGGCAATCCCAACGTGATTCTCTGTGAGCGAGGTGTGCGCACCTTCGATAGCGCCACCCGCAATCTGTTCGACCTGACGGCCATTCCCGTGGTGCAGAAGTTCTCGCACCTTCCTATTGTGGCTGATCCGAGTCACGGCACCGGGTTGCGCGACAAGGTGATTCCGATGGCCCGAGCCGCGGTTGCCGCCGGTGCGGACGGCATTCTCGTCGAGATGCATCCGCAGCCGGACAAGGCCCTGTCGGACGGCGCCCAATCGCTGTATCCCGCGCAGTTCACGGAACTCGTTGCGCAGTTACGGGCGATCGCCGCGGCCATCGGGCGCTCCATCACCACACTGGACTGAACTCGCGAAGGTGGGCGGGGTATCCTCTGCCATGTCGATGATGCAACGATCCCTCTTCAGATCGGCCCTGAGCAGTGTGGCTGCCGTGTCGGCCACATTGTTCACGGTCGGTGCGACACCGGGGCTGAGCCAGGTCAGTCCGGCAGAGGCTTCGTATGATCGGGTGGCACGCGCCTGGTCCAGTATGCACACGCTGCGCGCCGACTTCGAACAGCGCATTACGAACCCACTGCTTGCGCGCACGGTGAACTCCACGGGCGTCTTCATGCAGGAGCGACCGCGCAAGATTGCCATTACGTTCTCACAGCCCGCAGGTGATCGCATCGTGGGCGACGGCACCTGGCTGTGGGTATACCTGCCCAGCAGTGCCCCCGGGCAGGTTCTCAAGATGCCTGCCGATGCGGATGGCGCGGTCGTGGCCGACCTGCTCAGTCAGTTGCTCGATACCCCGAAGCGTTCATTCACCATCAGCGGGGGTGAGGCGTCGCCGGTGAACGGACGCGAGGCTCGGCGGGTGCAGCTTGTGCCACGGTCGCCCGGTGCGGTGCCATTCCAGAAGGCCGTCCTGTGGCTCGATGACAAGGACCCACGACCGCTTCGCGTGCAAGTCGTGGATGGACAGGGTGTCGACCGAACGATCACGCTCACGTCATGGACCCCCGGAGCGGCACTGCCGGCGGATGCCTTTCGATTCAGGGTGCCGAAGGGCGTAAAGGTCGCCGAGCGACCCGAACTCCAATAGCTGCAGGCGGTGGGGCGGTACGGATCTACCGAATCAGATCGGTCACCACGATGAGGTGATCGCTGGTCCGTGGGGATGCCTCACGCGTCAGTCCGAGGCTCGCAAGCAAGCGATCCGTCAGGTCCTCTGTGGTGAAGATGAATCCACCGCGCTGGCGGAGCCCCCGGAAGAAGGTGAAGTCCAGTTGTCCGGGCGCGAACTGGGCACCGGCCTCGCTCCTCCATGTGGCCAGTGACCGTTCGCCGAGCCGCGCAGAGCTTGACTGCACCATGCCCGGCATCCTGAACAGTTCGTGACTCAACAGGGCCACGGAGCGATAGCTGCCCACGGGGTTGAAATCGCCGGCAATGACCAACGGGAAGGCGTTGCGCTGCGCCTCCTCCGCTCGAAGATATCCGCGAATGGCTTCCGCCTGCAGGACACGGAGGTGATCCTGGAGGCTGCCCGCATAGCCACCACTTTGCAGATCCAGTGGGACGAACATCACCTCGGTGCCACGCACTTTCACCCAGGCTCCGACACTGGAAATCTGCGCCGCTTCTTCGATACCGATGAGCAGATGGCCTGCCACCGGCGTGTGGCGACGGAGACTATCGAGTGCCCCCGGTGCATAGTGCATGGCCGTCATGCCTTCCACCGGGCGTATGGCGTACCCGCGTGACGCCACCGCCGTACGCTGCCGTCCGCCGGTGCCGGCGAGTACAAAATTCCAGTGTCCCAGCGCACGCAGCGCCGGCAATTCAAAGAACCGGCGAAGGTCGTCAGGTGTGACCTGCCCCGGGAGCTCGTCGAGCATCAGCACATCCGGGGTAACCGCCGCCAGCAGACGAGCATGTATTTCGGGCTTCCCGAAGGACCCCTCCGACACATTCCACTGTGCCACCCGCAACACACCAGCCTGTGGCGACGGGATGGAATCTGCACGCCGGTGCGGCGCCAGCGATGCCCTCGTGTGCATACGGTATGCTGTGGTCGGCGAGCGATGCACGGCGGAGTCCATAGTGACGAACACCGGCGTGATATCGACCTGACTCCCCAGAAACCCCAACTGCGGCAACGGCACCCTGGCAATACGAAGTTCGAATCGCGGAGACGCCCACGTCGGCATCGCAACGATATCGAGGACATACGGAGAGACAAACGCGCCAAGCCCCTGCGCCACGACCGGCCGCACGGAGAAACCCGCACCGCGGGGCCCCGCCTGCACCTTGTCCAGGCGCGAGAAATCCACGGAAGCCGTTACGTTGGGTACCCCATACACCGTCTGCCCAAATGCGCCCGCCTCTTTCGGGCTGAGCAGCAGGTGCAGGGTGCCGGCCATGGCCTGCAGGTTCACACTGTCCCGAAATGCGAGCGATACATAGAGGTAGTGTGGACTGTCGGTGACCCACAGCGCCTCGAGAGGTGAAGCACTCCGGGAATCGAGCAGCGGCGAGATACCGCGCCAGTCGCCGAAGGCACCGTCGAGCATGATCGGCTCCGCAGCCACGGGCGCATTCGCCTCATCACTCCTCGACGCCCCTCCCTGCCTTGCACACGCAGCCAGACCGAACAGCAGGGCGGCCTGAACGATGCGCCGCATCATGGACGGGGTGGCACGGAGACTGACGTGATGCCGGCACCTTTGAAGACGTCACCCGGTGTGTGCGCCTCCTGCAAAATACGCGACGCCCGACGCAGGGCCTCATCGTCCCGCATGCGACGCAGGAACTCGGCATCGTTTCCAAACGCCACCCGCGTCATCTCGTACCCGAGGGCACGCGACACCCACGGCGTTGCAGCATTGAAGATGGCCCGCGGCGGTGCCACCTGGCGGCGTTCGAGATCGGCGTACACCGCATTGAGCATCTCGATGGTCACCGGGTCATTGGGTGACTTCACCGAGGGCCGCTGTACCTGCGCTTGTCGCGCCAAGGCATCACGATAGGCACCAAGGTTCCGGCCCATCGCGCGCGCGAGTGCCTGCACCGGCACCGGAAGCACCGTGTCCCCGACCACCACGTCCGGCGTGATACCACCTCCCCCAAACACCGTGCGGCCTGCGTCGGTGCGGAAGCGCGGCCGAATGGTATCCGGGAGCGCAACCACGCCCGTATCCAGCTCGGGTTCGCCCTCGGCGTCCACCGCAGGAGTGCGATTGATCCCCCGCCCCAGTGGGGTGTACCAGCGCGCGATTGTCAGCCGGAGCGCTCCACCCGATGAGAGGGGATACACGTTCTGTGCACTCCCTTTCCCGAAACTCGTCAACCCGATCACAATCGCCCTATCGTGATCCTGCAACGCGCCCGCGACAATCTCGGATGCGCTGGCGCTGGATCGATCGAGGAGTACGGCAAGTGGCAACGTGGGCCAGCGCTGGGGCATCGAGTCGGTGTACGTCTGGCTCGCCGACCCGGGACGGCCGTGCAATTGCACAATACTCTGCCCACGATCAAGGAACAGCTCGGCCACGGCCACCCCCTGTTCAAGCAGCCCCCCGGGGTTGCCGCGCAGGTCCAACACCAGTGACCGTGCCCCCTGACGGACAAGCGAGTCGACGGCGGCTTGCAACTCATCGGCGGTCTGGGCACTGAAGACGTTCAGGTCGACATATCCCACCGCGTTTGGAAGGAGTTCCACGCGCTGCACCGCGCGCAAATGCACCCGGTCTCGCACGATCGAGAAGGGGATGCGCTGATCGCCACGCTCAACGAGAAAATCCACCGCCGCACCCTGCGGTCCCCTCAGAACCCGAGAGGCTTCGTCACGGGTCCACCCCCGTGTCGATTCCTTTCCGACCTGAATGATGCGATCACCCGCCAGGATACCGGCCCGCTCCGAGGGACCACCAATGATCGGCTCGAGTACCACCGGCCAACCATCGCGAATGTCGATCTGCAGGCCGATCCCCGCATATGTGCCACTGATCTGATCGTTCAGACGGCTCAGACGGTCCTCGGTCAGATAGGTCGTGTAGGGATCGCCAAGTTCACGCAGCATCCCCTCGACGGCCTTGTCATACAGCGCATCGGTGCCGAGCGAGTCCACGTAGCGCTGCGAGATCATCGCCGCGACCTGATCGAACAGGCGAGATCCGCCGAGGGTTTGGCGCGCAGGCTGCGCTCCAGCCGTCAGCTGCTGCCCCGCCCACCACCCCCCGAGAAAAAGCAGTCCGACGAAGAAGGTCGCTGCAGCCACCGCGCGGACACGGCGGGGCTGCGATTGGGGCATATCAGGAAGGATTTCCGGCATGATTCACTGAATCGGCTTCAGCGGATCAACTGATCCGCGAGAACAGAGCAGCGCGGTGGCCGCTGCGGCGAACCGCGCAGGCCACCGCTGCACGAGAGCATCCAGACACCGCACCGTGACGGCGTTGACATCGTCGAGCGCCGACACGGATACCACGGGACCGATCTCCGGGTGTGCATCCTGCCAGACAGGTGACAACGCCTCCTCGAATGCGGCCCGCACCCGCTCGTGGAAGGGCAGATCTTCCCGCTCGAGACGGTCGGCGGGGCCACGTCCGCGCATGCGGCTCATGGCCACATCGAACGGTAGACTCAACAGCAAGGTGAGATCCGGCCTGCGGTCGCCGGTAGCGAGCGCGTTCACGCCCCGCAATGCCTCCATCGGCAGGCCACGTCCAGCGCCCTGATAGGCATACGTCGAAAGCAGGAAACGATCGACAAGCACCATCGCCCCACGAGCAAGCGCGGGCTCCACCACCTCGTGTACGAGTTGCGCACGGGATGCGGCGAACAGCAGCGCCTCTGCGGCGGGCGCCAGGGCCGACGACGGATCAAGCAGGAGGGCGCGGATGGCATCTCCGGCATTGGTTCCACCGGGTTCCCGCACCGCCACGACTTCGTGACCCACCGCGCGCAGGGTGGACGCGAGCCGGTTCCATTGGGTCGTCTTTCCCACGCCCTCTCCACCTTCGAGCACGACGAAGAGCCCCCGCGTCGATGCCGGGGCGAAAGCCTGTTCCGTCTCCGTCTCCTCCATACTCATGCGTCGCGTTCAGCCAAGGATGATCTGACTGGTGGCGCCAACCCGAATCCCTTCGGCGATCAACTGGTTCACCCGCAACATGAGCTTGTCGAAATTCTCCTGGGCAGAAATGGCATACTGGTAGGTGCTGTTGCGCTGCACCTGTTGGAACAGCTCCTCCAGCTGCTGCTGCATCTCTACCGTTGGTTCCTCGCCGCGTGCGTCCAGGGCCTGGGCTTCCTCCCGGATCTTCTCCATCTGCTGCAGCAGCTTGGTGGCGTCCCGGTCGTTGTTGAGCGCCTCGCTCGAACGTTTGACAGCCTTGTATTCGTCGCTCTGGCCAATCATGCGGCCGAGGTCCTTCGCCTTGTCTTCCAGCATGTATCCGGCCTCCTGGCCGTAATGAGAGTCGAATGCAAACGGAAATGTGACAGTCAATCGGAGCGATCAGGACCCGTACCGGGCAACGAGCACACGCTCGCGACCACTCAGATCCTCGATCACCCGTACTGCCTCGAATCCTGCCTGCGCCGCAAGTCTCGCGGTGTCCTGAGCCCGACGGGCATCTGTTTCCAGCACGACCCAGCCACCCGGTTCGAGAATCCCTGATGCGTCCGCCAACAAAGCCTGATACCTCGCCATACCCTGCTCAGCGGCAAACAGCGCCACGGGTGGTTCCCAGTCACGCACACTCGGCGGCAGAGCCTGCGCCTCGCCATAGGCAATGTACGGTGGGTTGGAAACGAGCACACGGGCGCGGATCGAGAAGGCCTCACCTCCGCCTCCACCGGAAGGCTGCGTGGCGAATGGCGCGAGATCCGCACCCTGCACGAACTCCACGGGTGCCGATGCGGGATACTCGACCGCAACCCGCGCGGCATTCTCTCGCGCCAGGTCCAGGGCGTCCAGCGAGACGTCGGTCGCGATCACCCGCTCGAAGCGGCCTTCCACGGCAAGGCTCAGCGCAATGGCGCCCGATCCCGTGCCAATATCCAGGGCAATGCCACCAGGGCGCTCAGCGGTCAGCTTCAGGGCTTCACCAACAACCACCTCGGTCTCCGGACGTGGAATCAGGGCACGCCGATCGACTGCCAGCACCAATTCACGAAAGGCAGCCGATCCGACGGCGTAGGCAAGTGGTTCGCCAGCCAGTCGACGGGTCAGAGACCGGTCTACCCGTGCCACGGCCTCCTCGTCGACCACTGCCGAGCTCAGCACACGCTGCATGAGAACTGCCGGAGCGATCCCCAGTACCGCGGCAACGAGCCAACGCGCTTCCCTGGATGACGCGACCCCGTCTCCGCCTCGCGCCTCGGGGCGCGCACGCTCCGTCGGTGCCGAGACGCTCTGCTTGAGCGAGGCCGTCACGCGAGCCAGCACGGCCTCAAGCAGCTCAGCCACTCAGTTTCTCCTCCGCATTGGCCAGTGCGAGCGCATCCAGGAACGGCCCGATCTCGCCGTTCATGACGGTATCGATATCGTACAGCGTAAGCCCGATGCGGTGATCCGTCACCCGCCCCTGCGGGAAGTTGTAAGTGCGGATCTTCGCGGACCGGTCACCCGTGGAGACCTGCGACTTGCGCATGTGCGAGCGCTCGGCCTCCTGCTCCGACAACCGCAGGTCGAGCAGGCGTGCCCGGAGAACATCCATGGCCTTGGCCTTATTCTGTAGCTGGGATTTCTGATCCTGCTGCGAGACGACAAGCCCCGTCGGAAGATGCGTGATGCGGACCGCGGAATCCGTGGTATTGACGCTCTGTCCTCCCGGCCCCGAGGAGCGAAATACGTCGATGCGCAGATCCTTCTCGTCGATGCGCAGGTCCACCTCGTCGGCCTCCGGCAGAAC
Organism: uncultured Gemmatimonas sp.; assembly: GCA_964586985.1. GTDB lineage: Bacteria > Gemmatimonadota > Gemmatimonadetes > Gemmatimonadales > Gemmatimonadaceae > Gemmatimonas. The sequence continues at coordinate 16,436 of CAZPJX010000011.1, forward strand.
GGCCACCGTGGCTGCGGAGGTGTGAATTCGGCCCTGGGATTCCGTGGCGGGCACACGTTGTACCCGATGAACACCCGATTCCCAGCGGAGAATACCAAAGACGCCGTCGCCCACCACCTTGAATACGGACTCCTTCACTCCCCCAAGAGACCCCTCCGACCAGGAAATCGGCTCGATGCGCCACGCACGCCGTTCAATGAACCGGTGGTACATCCGGAGCAGGTCGCCTGCGAAGAGGCCCGCTTCATCGCCGCCCGTTCCCGCACGGATCTCCACGATGGCTGGCCGATCATCCAGCGGATCCCGTGGGATGAGCAGCGGCAACAGGGCCTTCTCCAACCCCTCGCGTTCCGCCTCCAACCGCGACACTTCGGCCCGAGCCTCTGCGGCAAATTCCGGATCGTCGCCCGAAGCCAGCTCACTGGCCTCGGCAAGCTCCTGTTCGGCTTTGCGGAGCCGCGTTGCCTTGGCCACCACATGCGAAAGCCGATGGTGCTCCCGACCGAGCTCGGCCAGACGCGGCGCGTCCTTCGTCGTCTCCGGGTCGGCCAGGAGTTGCTCGACTTCGGTGGCGCGTTGCAGCGCCTCGGCCATTCGGTCGCGAAGGTGTTTCAGCATGCGGGATGAAATTCGTGATAGCGGTCACGGCGGAGCGGTGGACCGGGCGGTTAGGTATAGTCGATTGATACCGACTCCCCTCGTCGCGGACCTGTCTGCAGACTGTAGGTATCCCGAAAGATATACGACACGAGGTGATTCCAAATGGTGACCTTCGGCTCCCCTCCCCATCGCATGACGCCTTCCACCATGAGCGTCTCGCTCGAGCGCATCACCGATTTCCTGTCTACGGTTCCGCTGTTCCGGGAACTGGAGCGGTCCGCCGTTCGCGGGTTCGCCGAGGTGACGCGCGAACAGCGCTTCGCAAAGGGCTCACTCATCGTTTCCGAGGGCGACGCGGGCGACGCTCTCTACGTCGTGCGCTCCGGCGAGGTGAAGGTCGTGCTGGTGGGCGATGATGGGCGCGAGGTCATTCTGCAGGTCCTCGGCGTGGGTGACCATTTCGGTGAGCTGGCGCTCCTCGACGGACGGCCTCGATCGGCGCACGTGGTGGCGACCCATGCGTCGAGCCTGCTGGTGCTGCGCCGACCCGAATTCCGCCGTCAGGTGGAGCAGAACCCCAAGGTGGCCTGGGAGCTCATGGTGGAACTGTCCCGCCGGCTCCGTCAGGCCGATGGCACCATCGGCAGTCTCGTGCTGCTCGACGTGCCGGGACGCGTGGCCAAAGTGTTGCTCGAGCACGCGACCCCGGGGGAGCCCGCCTCCCTGGTGAAGCAGCTCACGCATCAGACCATCGCGCAAATGATCGGCGCCAGCCGGGAAACGGTCTCCCGTGCGATGTCGGATTTCCAGGACCAGGAGATGATCATGGTCCAGCGCCGGGTGGTGACCATCGTCAACCGCCGTGCGCTGGAAGCCAGGTCCCGTCCCCGGGCGTGATGCACTCGAGGGAATCGATGGTCTACAAACCCCCGCGAACAGCTTTCGCTGACACCCGTGCGCCCTCCAGCAGCTGACGCCGACTCGTCTCCGACTTCCATCGGAGGCAGCTCTCGCGCGCAGATACGTTTCTGGGGGACCCGCGGGGCCTGCGCGTCCCCAGGGCCGCAGACGGTGAGGTACGGAGGTAATACGCCGTGCGTGGAATTTCGCGCACCCGGCGAACCGATTCTCGTGCTCGATGCGGGCACCGGCATCAGGGTGTTCGGGCAGCATTTGAGCCGCCGAGGGCCTATCAGCACCATGATGGCCCCTCCGCCCGCCGCGCCCACCGGCGACCAGGCGCTTCACCTGTTCCTTTCGCATCGGCACGCCGATCATGTGCAGGGACTGCCGCATTTCGCACCGCTGCACACGAGAACCCACCGCGTGCATATCCACGGCGAGCAGGGAAATGGTACCGACCTCGCGGCGCTCATTGCGGCCTTGGTGAGCCCACCCTTGTTTCCCCATGTGGATGGCCTCGTGGACCGAATGCCCATTCACGACTGGCCCAGTGACGGCGCCAATGTGGGTGGGTTCCGGGTGCACCGTTTTGCGGCCAACCATCCGGGGGGTGCGGCCATCATCCGCGTCGACGACGCGCTCGGCCCGATCGCTGCCTATGCCCCAGACAACGAACTCGCCCTCGAAGCACCGGAGGCTGATCACCGGACATGGCTGGCGAGCCTGCGTGCATTCCTGCATCGCGTGCCCCTGCTCGTACACGATGCCATGTACCGCGAGGATGAACTCGCGCAGCACCGTGGCTGGGGACACTCGTCCAGTCTCGAAGCAGTGCGTCTGGCAATGGACTGTGAGGTGAGGACGCTCGTGCTCTTCCACCATCATCCCGACCGAGACGACGATGCCCTCGATGGCATGGTGGATGAGGCGCGGAATCTCGTACGCCTCCGAGGCGGCACCCTGCGCCTGTTCGCTGCCTGGGAAGGTCTGACCCTGTCGGTGTGAGCTCAGGCGCGGCACACCAATGTGTCCGCAGCAGCACGGCTCAGGGGCGGTGTACGCCCCATCCTCCGCCACCCGGCGTCTCGATGGTCAGCACATCTCCGGCCTGCATCGCGACACGGGTCTTCGCCGGAAGCGTGCAGTCGTTCAACCAATTGCGTCCCATGGCCCCGTTTCCGCCGCCCTGAGCTCCCGGGGGCGCTACCGTACGGCGCTCCGTGAGCAGCGTGGCGGTACAGGGTTCCAGTGCCTGATACCGACGGATCACGCCCACACCACCCTGGTGCGCCCCATGGCCCCCGCTGCCATGACGCAGCGCATATTCCACCACGCGCAACGGGTATGCGCGCTCGAGGGCTTCAATCGGTGTGTTGCGGGTATTGCTCATGCCCACATGCACGGCGTCCGGGCCATTGCCGAGGCGACTCGCTCCCTGTCCACCACCCAGCGTCTCGTAGAAGCTCCAGCCGGGCGCGCCGAGCGTGATGTTGTTCATGGTGCCCTGCCCGGCGGCCGGAATGATCAGATCGTGAACGCCAATGGATTCTGCCGCGGCCGCCAGTGCGGCAAAACATACATCGGTCAGCCGCTGCGAGAGCTCCACATTGCCAGCCGCGACCGCGCTCGGCCGTTTGGCATTTGCCACACAGTCTTCCGGGATGACCAGCGAGAGTGCACGCGCTACGCCATCATTCACCGGTACGTCGTCGTCGCACAGCACACGCAGCACGAAGACGGCCGCCGCACGGGCCACTGCCGGAGGAGCGTTCACATTGCCACGCACCGCCTCCGACGTCCCCGAAAGATCGAGATGCAGCGTGCCGTCAATAATTGAAGCCGACACCACCACAGGGATCAGTGCATCACCTACACCGTCGCTCTCCAGCACATCACGAGCCACGGCACGCGCACCGTCCAGCGTCGCGAGGCGAGCCCGGATACGTCGCTCGGTGTAATCCAGCAGGGCATCGATGGCCGCCGTCAGTGTCTCGGCACCCATCCGCGTGTGCAGCACTTGCCATCCGCGCGTCCCCGCAGCGCACGCAGCACGCTGCGCCAGGAGATCTCCTTCGCGCTCTGCTGGAGTCCGCACATTCGCGAGCACCAGACGCAGTATGTCGGCCTGTGCCCGGCCATCGACTTCGATACGCACCGGAGGCACGATGAGGCCTTCCTGGTAAAGCTCCGTCGCACCGAAGGGCATACTGCCCGGACTCATGCCGCCGACGTCGGCGTGGTGTGCGCGGACCGCGGCATACCCAATGATTCGATCTGCTGCCTCAGGATGTCTGATGACCTCCACCATGGTGAGATCCGGCAGATGGGAACCGCCATGTGCCGGATCGTTGAGCAGGAACACCTCGCCCGCTCGTGCGCCAGCCGCACGCACCGCGGCCACCGCCTCGGGCATCGCGCCGAGATGCACGGGGATGTGTGCCGCCTGCGCAACCATGCGCCCCGCCGCATCGAACAGCGCACACGAAGCGTCGCGTCGCTCGCGAATGTTCGGTGAGATGCTACTGCGTTCGAGCAATCCCCCCATCTCTTCGGCGAGCATGGCCACGCCCTGTGAGAACACCGTGAGCTCGAGCACATCGAAAGTCGTGGTCATGCCGCCCCCCCAGCCTGCGGCGCAGGGTACCCTGCCTCGACGACTGCCTGCTGGCATTGCTGTATCCAGGATTCCCGCAGGTCGACGAGCCGTGCGCCCTTCCCTCGGTTCGGTGCCATGGAGAGGAGGCCCTGCGCCGATGGATGCGGAAGCGCGCGCCGTGTCAGACGTACGGCGAGTTCCGGGTAGTGGGTGAAACAGGTGTCGATGGTGCGAGCGGCGACCTTGCCAAGCGTCACGACACCGCGCAGATCCCGCTCGAACAAGGTGACCAGATCGTTCGCGATGCGCGCGAGATTCTCCGGGTGCTCGAGTTCCGCGCGCGACGGCGCACGAAAGCGCACGCCGTCGTCGGTGGGACAATGGTCCAGTGCGTTTCCGAGAGCCACACCGCGTGGGTCCGGACGCAAACCGGCAGCGGCGAAACGTGCACCGTCCCATGGGGTGTCACGCACCGCGTCCGGCAAAGCCATCGCACCGAGCCGCACCAGTGCCGCGTAGAGATGCTGTCCGGCACCATCACCGAAAAACGGGATCCTGCTCTTATCGGCGCCACGTGGGCCAGGTGCCTCACCCAGCAGCAGGACATAGACCGGCCCCTCATCCGGCACCAGCAAAGGCACCGCCCTGCCGCCAATGCGGGGCGGCATGCGCGCAGCGTGTACCTCGCCCTTTGGGGTACGCGTCACGAGTCCACCTCAAGCAACCAGCCGCCAATCTCCAGCGGTTGAGCAGTCCAGCCCCGCGCAACCAGCATGGTCGCATCCGCCAGCGCCACCACACGCGGCCCACGCACTCGCTCGGGCTCCGCCTGACGTCGCCAGCGAATACTGCGCGGCTTCCCACCTACCGTTGTGCGCAGGCTGATGAATTCGACCACCCGATCAAGTTCGAAACCAGTCTGCACGATGTGATGTTCCACGAACCGTCGCGCGACATCCGCGACGGAGTCCGTGATGGTCAGCGGGACATCCAGTTCGTACCCCTGGCCCACATAGCGCGCCCGTATCGCCCATCGGACCTCGAGGTCGGGGGTCGCTGCGGACGACGGGTCCGGCGTGCTCCCACGAGCGGTGAGCGTGCGTCTCGCTCCCTCGAGTGCGGTACGCATTGCGTCATCCGACCACGCATCGGCCGTGATCATGCAGCTCGTCAGCGACTCCCGCCGTTCGGGCGCCAAGGCGAGACCGACAGCACTCAACACACCCGCATGCGGGGGAACGATCACCCTTCGTAGACCGAGGCGTTCGGCCAGGCCACAGGCATGCAAGGGCCCACCGCCCCCGAAAGCGATCAGCGGAATACCGCGAGGATCTACACCGCGCTCCACCGACACCCGGCGTAGGGCACGCGCCATGGTCGCATCGGCCGTACCGATCACGGCCTCTGCAGCGCGCGCAACCGATACCCCCAGCGGAACGGCAATGGTCATCATGGCCCGATGCGCATGCTCGCGGCTGATACGCACACCCCCACTCCATGCGTCCGCACTGATGGTCCCGAGCACGACATGGGCGTCGGTCACCGTCGGACGCTCGCCCCCGCGCGCATAGGCGGCCGGACCAGGCATTGCCCCAGCACTCTCGGGCCCCACGCGCAGTGCACCACCATTATCCAGCCAGGCGATGCTTCCCCCACCCGCTGCCACGGCTTCCACCAGTACACGTGGAAGGGCGATCGGTATCCCGGCGACGGCGCTGCCGCGCGAGACCAGTGGCTCACCACCCTGGATGAGGCCCACATCGGCGCTGGTCCCGCCAATATCGATGGTCAGTGCCTCGGAGATCCCCAGTGCCCGAGCGACCGCAGCGGCGCCGGCGACGCCACCGGATGGCCCCGAGAGCGCGAGCGCCGCAGCATGGTTCGCCGCCTCCTGTGCGGTCAGAGTGCCCCCCGCCGATGTCATCACACGCGGCGCTGGATACCCATGCTCTGCCAGCCGGCCAGTCAATCCCGACAGGTATCGCCGCACCGCCGGTCGCGCGTACGCTTCCGCCACGGTCGTCGCCATACGCTCGTATTCGCGGATTTCCGGTAGCACGTCATGACTGGCGACGACATCGGTAGTCAATCCGCGTCGTTCGATCTCCGCGCGGAACGCGCCGGCCAGGCACTGCTCATGGGCCGGCATTGCATAGGCGTGCAGCAACGTGATCGCGATGGTGTCAGGGTCCAGAGCAAGCACGGCAGCCACAACCTCGCTGACGGTCTGTTCTTCCAACGCGAGCACGACTCCATCCGGCGCCATGCGCTCGCGCACGGCGACTACGCGATCGCAGGGAACCAGGGATGGGGCGTGGTGTCGCGACAAATCGTAGAGTGCTGCCCGTTCCTGCCGGCGCAGTTCGAGCAGGTCGGTGAAACCCTGTGTGGCACAGGCGACGACGCGTGCCCCCCGTCGCTCCAGCAACAGGTTGGTGACAACGGTCGTCCCATGGGCGATGCTCACCACCTGCCCGGGCAATACGTCCGCGGTGGCCAGCGCATCGAGCACTCCCTTCGCTCTGTCAGCGGGAACACTCAGCACCTTGCTGGTAAGTACCGAGCCATCGTCGCTTAGCGCCGCCAGATCGGTGAACGTTCCTCCAACGTCGATCCCGATGGTCATGGAGTCGGCTCTGGAGGTCTCCCGTGTCACAGGCATCGGCCGCCCGCTGCACGCCGCCGTCGACGCGCAGCCCAAGTCGTTCCCACATACGTCTGCCAATTTGCAGAAGCCGTCCGCCCCAACGCGTACACCGCGTCAACCCTCCCTGGCGGGACGGAGTGTCAGGAATCGTATGCGCCCAGGCAATGCCAGCAACGCCAGCACGACGTGCACCGGCAGCACCGCCAACAGCACCAGCATGCTGCGCTGCGCGAAAGCCGGAACGAACAGGAGGAGCAGTGCAAGTCCGGCGAACAGGGCAACGATCGCGGAAACGGCCACGGCGGCGCGTCCAGCCCGTGTCCCTCGACGCCGCCAGGGCCAGCAGACTGCCGCCACCAGCAGCAGCGGGCTGAGGAGCAACAGCGAAATATTGTGGCCCATATACGGCGCGTGCTTGGTGACGGTGGCGGCCAGCAGCAACGCTGTGCCGAGTATACCGCCAATGGCATACCACAACACACCGAACGTCGTGAGCAGTCTTCCGCCCGCAACGTCACGTGTCAGCAGAAGGAGCGCGGCAAGACCAAGACCTGCCAGCGCTGCGGCAGGAAGCCGCCCGGGCGCGGAGTCCGGCAGCGGAATGCGCTGTGCGGTGAAGAGCACGGAATCCGCGCTGATCAGGTGCGCTCCGTTCACCAACTGCGTTGTCAGATGCTGTGCGAGGCGCTCGGGAAGGAAGGACTCCTGCCAGGCAGTGAGCGGCGAGTCGGCATTCCGGCCGAGGGCAATCTCGATCCCGGCATAGACCGGAAGGTCATCGGCCGTGATGCGCGCGGTCTCCTCGCGCCAGGTATGGGACCCCACGGTGGCAGTGAAGGGCGCCTTGATCGAGTCCCCAAGAACCCAGTTGATGGCATCGCGCACACGGGTGGAGCAGTTATCGCGGTAGTAATCGTAGCGGTAATACTTGTTCTCTTCCTGGGCATTCCAGGCCAGGAAGTCGTAGAGCGCGCCGCGCTGCGCGGGGGTCAAGTTGAGCGCCTGACGTCTGATACTGCGATTCTCCGCCTGATACGCGGCGTTGAAAGCCTCTGTCTGGTACCCGGCCATCCAGTACTTCGTATCGCCGGTCAGGAAGCGTCCCAGGAAATTTGGCTGATTGAAGTCGAACATGCCCCAGTTGAAGGCGATGTCCTCACCCGTCGATCGATTGCGCATGGCCAACGCGATGTGCCCGAAGCGTTCGAAGACGGCATCGCCCGGGCCGTAGGTGTACACCGCGAACTCGAGCGGCTCCCCGCGCAACGCGCGCGCGCTGTCGAGCGCCGCCGAACTGCCGGGTGGAGGCGGGGGTGGCGTCGCGGGAACATTGTCGCGCGGCCCCGGCCCACAGGCGAGCAATGCGGGCGCGAGCCCGCTGCACAACACGCGCACCGCGCGTCTCACCGCATACGGCAGCCTCAGAACCGGATCTCCCTGCCCTCATCGGCCGCCCTGTAGACGGCATCGACGATCCGCTGCACAAGCACCTGCTCCGCTGGTGGTTCGTAGGCGACCTCGCCGCGAATCACGGCGAGGAAGTGCGCAATTTCTGCACGGTAGCTCTGCAGGAAGGGACTTTCCCGTCCCGCCGCGCCTGAGGGCGACACGTCCACGGCTCGCCCATTGAGCTCCTTGGTCACCCGCAGCGGAGCCAAACGCGCCGAGCCCCGCGCGGCGTGTACCTCAAACCACCAACGCTCCTCGCTACCCACGTAGGCCCAGGAGATATCCATGATCACCACCAGGCCATCCTCGCATTCGAGGAACACCTGCATCGCATCCTCGACGGCGCCCGCACCACGGCCTCGGCGCATATTCGACGTGACGCGTACCGGCGACGGCTGGTCGGCGAGCCACAACGCAAGATCGAGGAGTGGGAAACCCTGTTCGAGAAACACCCCACCGCCCGACTCCGCGCGGCGATTCCGCCATCCATCAGCATTGCGTCGAATCTGCAGCGATCCGGCGCGGATGGAGGTCACCTGTCCAAGTTCTCCGTTGCGGATGAACTGGTCGAGCGCCTGCACATCGCTGCGGAAACGATGATTGTTGCCCACCGCCAGCACGCGATCAGCCCGCTGTGCGGCGGCGATGCAGCGTTCGATCCCACGCGGCGTGAGGGCCAGCGGCCGTTCACAGAGCACATGCAATTTCTTGCGCAGCGCGCTCAGGACATGTGGCTCGTGCAGATGGTTGGGCGTGGCGATCACGACCGCGTCGAGCTCGTCGTTGTCGAGCAGCTCCTCGAAGTCGGTGAAGACATCCGGAACGTCAAAGCGATCGGCAAGTGCTCGCGCCTTCGCGCCATCGTTATCACAGAGCGCGACAAGCGAGGCACCGCGCAACTTGGACAACACCGGGATGTGTGTCAGCTGGGCAATCGCGCCGGTCCCCACCACGGCGATGCGAACGCCGTCCTTCATGCAGCCTCCGAGGATATCAAGACATCCGATCGGGGGCCGACCGTCGGCCGCCAATCAGTCCGCGACGCTGACCACGGTCCCCGGATAGTAGTGACGCAGGATGCTGCGGGCGTCGATGCCGGCCCGTGCTCGGCCGATCGCCCCCCACTGACACATCCCCACCCCGTGGCCATTACCAGCCCCCCGCAACGTGAGCGCCGTGAGCTGCCCCCGCTGATGCGATTCGCGATCCACGGAAAAATACGTGCTGGCGAGCATCGCGCCACGCGCATCACTCAGGACCGCGCGAATATCGCGCGCCGCCACCGTCACGGTGCCACGATCTGTGCGCAGAACCACGGTCGCCGCGCGCCCCGAGGCCGTACGGGCACCGACCTCCACCTGCTGGAGTGCCGCAGGGCGCGGGTCGCGTGCACCCGCCGCCTGCAACGCCCGTCGTACGACGTCGTGCAGACGGGCCTCGTCAAACTCAGCCGCCCAGTGATTGCGTGGCGAGATGTCGCAGTAGGCCCGACCCGTGCGGGGATCGATATCGTCCACCGGCTGCAGGTAGGGTTCATCGCGCGCGTCGCGCCAGGCTTCACGCGGCCCCGCCGTCCGCCCACCGCATGACGAAAAGTACGGCGCGTCCACGGTGAGGCCGCCATAACGCAACACCAGGCCGGCCGTGGCGTCGATGGCCTGATTCACGATGGGGTGCTCCACGTCCATGCCCGCATAGACCTGATGTTGCACCCCGTCCGTCATATGCCAGCCACGGGCGGCCTGCTGGGCCTCCGCCGACGGGACACGCATGTAGCTGTAGCTGCGCGCCGCGATGGCCTGGGCTTCGATCGCAGCGAGGTCGCCCTCCTGGCGGGTCCCGATCTCGATGGGTACAACCCCCCGCAGGTAGTCTTCCACGGGCACGCGGTTCACCACGAGAATGCCGGAATCGGTCGGTGTGAACAACAACTCACCGCGATAGCGCCGATTGCCATAGCGAAGATGACTTTCGCGGGCCGTGGGTCGGACGGCGAAGGGGCCCTCGCGCCACGGGGTCGCGTCGTTGCCCTCGCCCGCTATGCGCAGCAACCCACCCCGTTGCTCCACACGCCAGTGCTCTCCTCCACTCCCCTGCACGAGGGCCACTCGGCCACCTTGCTCGTCGATGGCCCACGCCCCGGTAGCCGTGATGGCGGCCGTCGAGGCTTTTCCATCAAGCACGATGAGCGCCAGCCGATCCCGATCAAGACGTCCTGCAGCCTCGCCACGAATCAGAGGGGCATGCACACCAGTGGGAGTGGGCCCGCTGGGAGCTGCCGGGCCCGCCGGCACAGGCCCCGGGGCACAGGCGACTGCAATCGCCGCGGCGACGACCATTCCGCCGAACGCGACCGGAGCACTCCAACGGGCATACCCGACGGCTGTCACGGTGCCGAGGTGGTGTTGGCGGTCTTCAGGGCCTCACCCAGCGCGTCGTCGAGACGCGACAAGGTCTCGCCGATCTCCGCCGGTCCATGCGCTGCCGACACGAACGCCGCTTCAAAGGCGGATGGCGCAAGGCTCACGCCACGCCGGCGCGCGGCATGGAAAAAGCGACGAAACAACGCGACGTCCGACTGCTTCGCGTCGTCGAAACTCCGCACCTGACCCTCGCGGAAGAACAGTCCCCACATGGACCCGGCATGGCGTGCCGACAGCGAGAGGCCGCGGCGGTCTGCCATGGCGACCAACCCTTCGACGAGTGTCGCCGTCTGGCGCGTGATAGCGTCGTGGGCGGAGCGGGTGAGCGCGCCCAGTGTCGCAATACCTGCCGCCATGGCCAGCGGGTTCCCGGAAAGCGTTCCCGCCTGATAGACGGGCCCGGCGGGGGCGATCTGTTCCATAAGCGCGCGCGACCCGCCATAGGCGGCAACGGGGAGGCCGCCACCGATCACCTTCCCGAGTGCGGTCAGATCGGGCGTCACGCCGAATCGTTCAACGGCGCCCCCAAAGGCAATGCGGAATCCTGTCATGACTTCATCGAAGACGAGCAACGCACCGGTTTCGTCAGCAATGCGGCGCAGTCCCTCTATGAACCCCGGTTCCGGTTCGATGAAGCCGCTGTTGCCCACGATCGGCTCGAGCATGATGGCCGCAAGGGGCACCTCACGCGCGATGCGCTCCACGGCCTCGAGATCGTTGAAGGCACAGGTCAGGGTCAACCGCGCCAGGGCATCCGGGACGCCGGGGGAATCGGGGAGGCCCAGGGTTGCCACGCCACTCCCCGCCCGCACGAGGAAGCTGTCACCGTGGCCATGATAGCAGCCGTCGAACTTGAGGAGATGTTCCCGCTTCGTGACGGCGCGTGCCAGGCGCGCGATGGTCATCGTCGCCTCCGTCCCGCTCGAGGTGAAGCGCAGCATCTCGAGATGCGGCATGCGGGCGGCAATGGCGTCGGCCAGCACCACTTCTCGTTCGGTGGGCATGCCGAAACTCGTGCCCTCCTGCATCGCACGCGAGACCGCGTCGAGCACCACCTCCGGAGCATGCCCGAGGACCAGGGGCCCCCACGAGAGCACGTAGTCGATGTACTCGTTCCCATCGACATCCCACACCCGGGCGCCCTTCCCACGCGCCGCGACGAACGGCTCACCACCTACCCCACGAAAGGCCCGAACGGGAGAGTTCACGCCCCCAGGAAAGCGGGCGCGGGCGCGCGTCATGATCTCGGCCGAGCGCGCGTGAGACTCGCTGTTCTGCATCACGTCTGTCCTGGTTGTCAATCCAGCCTTAGCGTCCAAAGCTCCCTGCCGCGCCACTCGCAGCGTCTGCACCGGCAGACAAACTGCCCACCGCTGCTCCCGCGAGCGGTAGCTGCCGCGACGATCTCACCGGCCCAGCGGCGCTGGGCGCATCCACCACCCCGCGAAATGTCGCCGTAAAGTCGTAATCATCCACCACCTGTTCGACTCGCACATCGATGAAGGCACCGGGTGTGATACGCAGATCCTGCAGCGTGTCCGGCACGGTGACCTGCATCAGGCCATCGATATCGTCGGCCTGCCAGGGGGCACGGGCGATCCAGAGCGCCGAAGACTCTCCACGCCGCTCCACGAGCACGCGCGCATCCCGACCCAGAAAGCGCTCGTAGCGCTCCGCCGTGATGGCGCGCTGCAGCTGTTCGACATGCTCCTTGCGCTCCTGCTTGATCGAGTCAGCGACATCATCGTCCATCGCATACGCCCTCGTCCCTTCCTGCGGCGAATACGTGAAGACTCCAACGCGATCGAACTGCATCTCCTCGAGGAACTCGCAGAGTATTGCAAAGTCTTCCTCCGTTTCGCCTGGAAATCCCACGATGACACTGGTACGCACCGCGAGATCCGGTACGATCTCCCGATAGCGGGCAAGGCGCTCGCGGATGGTCTTCTGCCGCTCCGGGCGACGCATGCGTGCGAGCACCGCATCGCTGCCGTGCTGCATCGGTGTGTCCAACCATCGAACGATGCGCGGATTGGCAGCGATGACCTCGAGCAGTCGCGGCGTAATACCGGTGCTGTAGAGATACATGTTCCGAATCCACGGGATACTCGTTTCGTGCACCAGCGCTTCGAGTAGCTCTGGAAGCGCGTACCCATCGCGACGATCGCGTCCGTAATGGGCGAGATCCTGCGCGACCAGATTGATCTCCCGTGCCCCCTGCGCCTCGAGCAACTGGGCCTCGCGCACCAGCTCATCGAGGGCGAACGACCGATGGCGGCCGCGCATGAGCGGGATCGCACAGAATGCGCAGCCGTGGTCACACCCCTCGGAAATCTTGAGGTAGCGCACGTGCGGCACGTCGCCACTGAACAGGCGCACGCCCGGGTGTTCCACGATGGATCCACCGAGCAGTCCGCGCTCCACGAGTTCGGGCACCAGGCGATCGGTTTCCGAGTTGCCAAGGAAGACATCGACCTCCGGCAGGGCCTCGAGCAACTCGTCCTTGTGGCGCTCCACCATGCATCCGATGGCGAATACCGCCTTGCACTGGCCATCGTCCTTGAGGCGGGCCGCTTCAACGATCGCCTCGATGGATTCGGCCTTGGCCGCATCGATGAACCCGCAGGTGTTGACCACCACCACATCGGCATCACGCAGGTCCTCGACCGGCTCCGCGCCATGCGCGACCAGGTCAGCCAGGTACCGCTCGGAGTCTACCGTATTCTTGTCGCACCCGAGGGTGACCAGACCGAATTTGAGCATTCTGGCAAGATAGCGGCATCCGAGGTGGAAGCGGAGGACACCTGGCCGATCGACCTGAAGACCGAGGCCGAACTCCTTATGTGACCTGCGGCGGAATCCGGCGCCTAGCCCTCACACGGCAAACAGCGCCTCGCGATAGGCGTCCCGCACAATACGCCAGCCAGCGGACGTGAACCGCCACTCGGCGGTGTAGTCCCATCGCGACTCAGCGAAAATTCCCGAATTGCAGCTCCACCCCATACTCGCCCTTTCGCAGCAACGCGATCGCATCCTGCAGCGCGTCCTTGTCGGGGCTCGACACCCGCACCTGCTCTCCCTGGATGCTCGCCGTCACCTTCTTGAGCTTCGCGTCCTTGATGGCAGCGCTCACCTTCTTCGAAGTGTCGGCATCCAGCGCCATCTTGAGCTTGATATCGCGACGCATGATCTCACCGCCGCCAGGCTTGAGTTCGGTGATCTCCAGATTCTTCACCGACACGCCGCGCTTGATCAGCTTGCCGCGCAACACGTCCAGCAGCGCCTCGGCGCGCATCTCTCCCTCTGCTTCGAGCTTGATGAGATTCTCAGCACGCTTGAAGTCGATGAGAACTTCCGATCCCTTGAAGTCGAACCGCTGCGCCACTTCCTTCTGCGCCTGATTCACCGCGTTGTCGACTTCCTGCAGGTCACACCCAGTGGTGACGTCGAACGAATACGTCGAGGCCATGACGGCAATCTCTCCCTGTTATCCCAGAAAACTCTCAAGCGACTTGGCACGGGAGACATGACGCAAACGCGACAATGCCTTCTCCTTGATCTGCCGTACGCGCTCCCGCGTGATGCCCAGCAGTGACCCGATCTCTTCGAGCGTCATCGGATCGGATCCATCGATACCGAAATACAGACGAAGAATCCGCGCCTCCCGCTCCTTGAGACCCCCCAGCGATTCCTCGATGGCCTCCGTGAGGGCCTTGTCGAAGGTCTGATCTTCCGGGGTGGGGTGCAGGGTATCCGGCAGGTAGTCCAGCAGCCGATTGTCCTCACCAGGCGTCAGTGGCGCATCGAGCGAGAGATGGACCTGGGAGATGGACATGGTCTTGGCCACCTCCTCTTCGGTGATGTCCATCCCATCGGCGATCTCGGCGTGCGTGGCTTCGCGTCCAAGCTCCTGGAGCAAGGCATTCGCGCGTTTGCCGATGCGGTGCAGCGTCCCTGCTCGATTGAGTGGGACGCGCACGATGCGCGACTGCTCGGCGAGCGCCTGAAGAATCGCCTGGCGAATCCACCAGACGCCGTACGAGATGAACTTGATCCCTTTCGTTTCGTCGAACTTGTGAGCGGCGCGGATGAGACCGAGGTTGCCCTCGTTGATCAGGTCGGACAGCGACACACCCTGGTTCTGGTATTTCTTCGCCACCGAAACGACGAAACGCAGATTCGAGCGTACCAGTTTATCGAGCGCTTCCTGGTCTCCCTGGCGAATGCGCCGCGCCAGCTCGGCCTCCTCCTCCCGCGAGATCAGTGGATAGGCACTGATGTCGCGCAGATACTGGTCGAGCGACCCTTCGTCGTACGACGCTCTTTTTTTCGGAGGAGTAACCGCCATAGCGAACGTGCTCGAAGCGCTGGAAGAACCTACTCACACCGCGGGGAGGGGATACGCGGTGAACCTGCTGAACAATGCACCACACCACCGGAACAGCAGACGCGGACGACACCGGGGGAACCGCGATGCGCCATACGCACGCTTAAGGGTGAACCAGTTCAGTATCGTT
The DNA here is from genome assembly GCA_964586985.1 of uncultured Gemmatimonas sp. GTDB lineage: Bacteria > Gemmatimonadota > Gemmatimonadetes > Gemmatimonadales > Gemmatimonadaceae > Gemmatimonas. The sequence goes on from CAZPJX010000011.1 coordinate 31,571, forward strand.
CGTCAACGCACCCCCGGGGATTTTCGCTGCTATCAGTGCACAGTGGCGCCAAGCCGAGGCCAACGGATGCGGGTGATCCAGGGTACTCGCGCGCTCGAATCTGGCTCATAACTGAAGTACACGACCCAGGGAGAGCCGCGAAGGAGCGAGTCCGCCACCACTCCCCAGGCGCGACTGTCCAGCGAGTTGTCGCGGTTGTCGCCCAGAACGAAAAAATGATCTGCTGGCACCACCAATGGGCCCCAGTCATCGCGCGGCAGGTTGTCCGGTGCATCGGCCGGGACGCCATGGAGTGCCCAGGGCTCCTGCTGCGGTGCGCCGTTGCGCAGCAGTACGCCGGCGGCCATGGCGACGGTATCTCCGGGCAGTCCCACGAGCCGCTTCACAAATGCCACATTCGGTTCGACCGGCCAGTCGAACACGACCAGATCGTTGCGTTGCGGTGCGCGGACCCCTGGGAGCCGTCGGTGCCAGAAGGGGATCTCAGCGCCGTAGAGCAATTTGTTGACGAGCAGAAAATCACCCGGCAGCAGGGTACGCTCCATACTGCGGCTGGGGATGCGGTAGGCTTCCACCACGAAGGTTCGCAGACTCAGCGCCAGTACCCCCGCGATGAGCAGCATGCGCCAGATGCTGCCGCGCTCCCGGGAGCCGGGCGACGAAAGCCCTGCACCACCGGAACGGGTACGTCTCTCGCGAAAGAACCGCCACCCTCGGCGCCGCGAACTATTCGCAGCGCGCAGGGCGTCCTCACGCCGCCCAGCGTCGACGCGCGTCACCGATTAGTAGTTATCGATCTGCGCCCGCTGGAGCGCGCCGGAATAGTCCACGTACCCCACCTTCGTTTCCGAGTAGAACTCGTAGACCTCCCAACCACCTTCCCGGTGCCCGTTGCCGGTCTCTTTCACCCCGCCGAACGGCAGATGCGCCTCGGCACCAATGGTCGGGGCATTGATATAGGTGATGCCGTTGTCGAGTTCCTGCAGCGCGCGGAACGCCACGTTGACGTTGGCTGTGTAGACAGAGCTCGAGAGCCCATACCGCACGCCATTGTTCACGGCGAAGGCTTCATCCACCGACTCCACCCGAATCACCGACAGGACCGGACCAAAGATCTCTTCCTGATCCAGACGTGAGCCCGCCGTGACACCGGTAAAGATCGTGGGCTGGAAGTAGAACCCCTTGTCGAGCACGCCACCACTTGCCCGCGCACCACCACACACCACCGTGGCGCCCTGCTCCCTGCCGATGCGGACATAGCGCTCGACTTTCTCCCGCGCCGCTTCGTGAACGAGTGGTCCGACATCCGTGCCCTGCACTCGGCCATCACCCAGCGTGAGCGCCCGCGCACGTTCTGCAAGGCGCGCCACGAAGGCATCGTGGATACCCGCCTGCAGCACGAGCCGGCTCGTCGCCGTGCAGCGCTGCCCCGTGGTACCGAACGCTCCCCAGAGCACGCCGTCGAGCGCAAGATCCAGGTCGGCATCGTCGAGCACGATCTGCGCATTCTTGCCGCCCATTTCGAGCGAGAGGCGCTTGTGCATGCGCCCACAGGTCTCACCAACGAAGCGGCCGGTTTCCGTACTGCCGGTGAAAGAAATGACGGGGACCTGCGGGTGTTCCACCAGCGCCTTCCCCACGACTTCGCCCGCGCCGTGCACCAACTGGACCACCTCGGGAGGCAGCCCGGCCTCCAGCAGGATCTCCACGAGCACGGTCGCGGTGTGCGGCACGTCCTCAGCTGGTTTGAGAATCACCGCATTGCCACAGAGCAGCGCGGGGAATCCCTTCCACGTTGGTATGGCCAACGGAAAGTTGAACGGCGTGATGAGTCCACAGATACCAATAGGCCGCCGCATGCTCATCGCCCACTTGTTGGCGAGCTCGCTGGGGACGGTGTGCCCGAAGAGACGACGCCCTTCAGTGGCGGCGTAGTACGCGGTGTCGATCCCTTCCTGGACATCCCCACGCGTTTCCGCGAGTGGCTTCCCCATCTCACGCGTCATGAGGTCCGCGAGTTCTTCCTTGCGTGCGGCCAGCAGATCACCTACGCGGCGCAGCACGTCACCACGCGCCGGCGGCGGCGTGCGCTTCCACAGAGCAAAGCCACGCTGCGCACTGGCCACGGCGGCTTCCACGTCGGCGATGCCGGACGCGGGGAAGCGACCGATCAGATCATCGCGATCGGCGGGATTGCGATTTTCGAAGTACGCTCCGGTCGACGGCGCTACCCACCGGCCGCCGATGTAATTGGCGAAGGTCGTCATGCCGGCGAAAGATAGCGGATGGCCGCGTTGGCGGCGGAAGCCGCCGTCAAGGCGGTGGAGGCGGCGGAGGCACTTGGTGTCACTGTGCCGTTCCCCTGCTGCGGCGCCCCCGAAGGCAGCTGTGGCGGTGCCAATGGCGATCCCCCCGGTACCTCCTGCGGCGGTGCAAGCAGGGGCAGTCCCTCACAGGCCCACGATGCTCCGCGGACTTCGGTGGGGACCGCATATCCCACCCGTGGGAGCACTTCACGCGCGCCAAGGCCAATACCCCACGCCGTCACCAGAAGAGAGGCTGCATGGGCGAGCCCGAGCCGATGGCGCCAGGTCCCAAGAGCGCTCCACAACCCCAGCAGCGCCACACCACCGGTTGCGGCAGTAAAGCCAATGAGCGGCCCGCCACAACGCACGGGCCAGGGCCAGAACATCAGACCCGCTGCGGCACCAACGGCGACCACCACCTTGAGCCATGCGACCCAACTGCGCCCGGCAGCGGCCTTCCCCACCGTGGTGACACTGGCCGCTGGCCCCTGGCGCGCGCTCGCGCCTCGCGCTGTACCGGCAGCCCCCGGAGCCCCCTGCCCAGCGGCGGCGGGAGCCGTTGCGAGAAGCTGCTCGTCAGAGATCGACGCCAACTGCTTGTCGATCTTGGCAAGCTCGGCGTCCCAGTTCTTGTTGGACATATGGTGCTGCGTGTGGGAAGGGTCAGCTCGGCACGTTCTCTCGTGTCAAAGCATAACGTTCGATCTTCTTGTAGAGATTCGAGCGCGGCATGTCCAGGGCCCTCGCTGTCTCCGATACGTTCCAGTCGAAAGCCCGTAGCTTGGCCTGCAGGAAGGCCCGTTCGGCCGCCTGCTTGAACTCTTCAAACGTGCCACAGTCGAGCAGGCTCCCAAGCCCTGAAGGCTCCGTTGCCCGGCGGCCCACCAGACGCTCCACATCAGAAATCGAAATGGACGCGGCGCTCGCCAGAATGACCAGACGCTCCATCGTGTTACGCAGCTCGCGCACGTTACCCGGCCAATCGAGCTCGGACAGGCGCTGCAGTGCCTCGTCGGAGATGGAGCGTGCTGGCAGGCCATCACGTTCGGCGAACTGCTGCAGAAAATACCACACCAGGAGTGAAATGTCTTCCCGGCGTTCCCGCAACGCGGGCACCGTGATTGGCACCACATTCAGTCGATAATAGAGGTCCTCGCGGAACCGCCCCGCAGCGATTTCTTCCTCAAGATTCTTGTTGGTCGCCGCGAGGACGCGCACATCCACCTGCACGGGCTTGGCTCCGCCAATGCGCGTGATCATGCCATCCTGCAACACCCGCAACACCTTGGCCTGCGCGCTCTGCGACATGTCACCGATCTCGTCGAGAAAAAGCGTGCCGCCATGCGCCTGCTCGAACTTGCCTGCACGGTCACTGATGGCGCCGGTAAACGAGCCCTTCATGTGGCCAAATAGCTCACTCTCGATGAGTTCCCCGGGAATAGCCGCAC
>CAZPJX010000012.1:0-28730 GCA_964586985.1 uncultured Gemmatimonas sp.
CCCCAGAAGTTGCGCAAGCAGTACGCCAATAACACGCACCCCCTGATCGTGCTCAAGTTCGAGGATGGGCACGAAATCAAGATCTATCAGAACACGGGCAAGGTCTTCGACGCCTGGGCCGGCGAGACGATCAAGATCATGGCAGTGGTGGACCCCACATCGGGCGACTGGGAGCTTCTCGAGGCTCGCAAGGCGGACGCCTTCGAGAACGCAGCGGACTGACCCGTACGCTCGACCGAGTTCCGTGAGCGACCGTTCCGTGCGTCCTCACTATACGCTCGAGGTGATCAATGCCCTGGAGCACGGCCGGGCATTGGTCGCCCTGGAGAGTTCCGTGTTGGCGCAGGGACTCGAGCCGCCACACAACCGGGACGCCGCCCAGCGGATGTCGGCCGCGGTGCTTGCCGCGGGTGCGACACCGGCCATCACCGCGGTGGTGCGTGGCGTCCCATCCCTGGGGCTGGAGGGAGAGGATCTCGAGCGTTTTCTGCGTCGTGACGGGGTGCGCAAGGTTTCGGCACGTGACCTGGGCATTGCGGTGGCCGACGGGGCTGATGGCGCGACCACCGTGGCGGCGACGCTCGCGCTTTCGGCGCTGTGCGGAGTCGAGGTCTTCGCGACGGGCGGCATTGGCGGCGTGCACCGCGATGCGCCCTACGACGAGTCGGCGGACCTGATCGAACTGTCTCGCACGCCGGCGGTGGTGGTGTGTGCCGGTGCCAAGTCCATCCTCGATCTTCCGGCAACGCTGGAGCGACTGGAGACGCTGGGTGTGCCGGTGGTGGGGTATGGCACCGATGAACTGCCCGGGTTCTTCTCGGCGGGTACGGGGCTTCGGCTCACGAGCCGCCTTGATCACCCCGGCCTGATCGCACGGGCCTGGCAGGCTCACCGGGCCATGGGGCGAGAGAGTGCCATGGTGGTGGTGCAGCCGCCACCGACGGCGTTCGCCATTCCGGCCGACCTCGTCGAAGAGGCGACGCGCAGCGCGCTGGACGCGGCGCGGCATGCAGGGATTCGCGGGGCTGCGGTTACCCCGTTCCTGCTTGCGCAGGTCCAGCAACGCACCGCGGGACGTTCGGTGCTGACGAATCTCGCGTTGCTCGAAGCGAACGCACGACTCGCCGGTGAGATTGCGGTCGCGCTGGTGCAGGGAACTTCGTGAACCAACGTCATGCAGTTCGGTACTATCCGGTAACCCGTTCGCTACCCGTTTGCTTCCGGAGGTCTGACACGCGATGTCCAACTCGTTCCTGAGTTCCGAGGAGTACGACGAACGTGCCCATGCCCTCTACAACGAGGGGCAGTTTGACGAAGCGCTGGAGTTGCTGCGCGAAGGACTCGCACGGTACCCGACTGCCGTGGAGTTGCATGTTGGTGCCGGCTATGCGCGTCTCGCGCGCGAGGAGTACGCGTGGGCACGGCGCAGTTTTGACGAGGCCCTGCTGCTCGATGCCGAGCACGAGGATGCCCTGGCCGGTCTCGGTGAGGTGTTGCTCAAGTTCGGGCAGGTCGATGCCGGGTTTCAGGCCTTCGAGCGCACGCTGCAGCTCGGCTATGAGGATGATGTCGATCTCATGCTGCAGATCGGCCGGGCCCTGTTCCGCGAAGGGTATGTCGAGATGTCGCTGACCTATTTCGAGCGCGCCGCGCAGCACGCGGACGACTCGAGTGAGGCGGTGGCGTGCCTGGGGTATGCCCACCATCGGCTTGGACACGACGCCGAAGCCATCGCGGCATTGCGGCAGGCCCTCATGCTGGACCCGCAGTTCGCCGAAGCACGGGTCTATCTCGCCAATCTGTTGTACGACGCAGGCGATCTCGAAGGCTCGCTACGCGAGTTTGAACTGACAACGCCCGACGATCATTGGGACGAACTGGGGATCTGGCGCTTGATCGAACTTCGGAAGTCGCTCTATCGACTTTCCGACTCCGATCCCGAGTTCAAGCCGTGGGAGGCGAGGTTGCAGGTGCTTGCGGGTGAACTCGATGCCATCGACGCCTTGCTGACTGAAATCGAGGAGTCCAGCGGGGATGCAGAGGTATCGTCTCCGGCTGCCCCGGCCCCGGGGCAGCTGGAGACGTTGGGTACCTTGCTGACGGGACTGGCCAGCCAGCAGACAGCAGCCGCGACGCCCAATGTGAAAATTCCGCCGGAAGGATCTCATCGGGGTGGCGAAATCCATCGGGTGGTCATGCGTGATGGCAGCACGTTTGAGGGAACGTGGGAGACCATCGTACAGGCCCTGCGCGACGCACGAGATGCCGGACGATCGATTGAGGAATACATGGCCAGGGAGGCGCGTCGTTTCTATGGCGCCACCGGCACCCGGGTCGCGTCCCACGCGCCAGAGGCGTTCATCCGCGGCAGCGCCGACGCCGGCATGCTTCGCATCGTGCGCTGAGTCGCTGGAGTGTCCGCACCATCAGCTCGCGCCGCGCTTGACGCGGCGCGTCGCGTCTTTGCCGGCTCCGGCCAGCACACGGCGCCTGAATTCTGGCAGGCTGCCCAGGATGTGCTGCAGCACACCATCGAGCGTCCGGAGCTCTCGGGGCAGGCGCTGATCGCCGAAGTCCGCCGGCTGGGGCTCATCACGTTGACGGATGCGCATGCGCTCGTCGCCCTCTCGTCGTGGGCTGATGTATCCACGGGTCTGGCTGTGACGGAGTCCGAGCGCATTCTGGTGCGCGAGGCGTGGATGGCGCTGGAACACGCGGTTCCCGAGGTTCCGCTCTGGTCGAGTGGGACCACGGGGGTGCCATCTGGCGGGGTGCCATCTGGCGGGATGCCATCTGGCGGGATGCCGCCAACCGTTACCCCGCGCGCGCCAGGCCCTCCTGCTGGTACCCCACCGGTGGGTTCGCCACCTGGCGGCACTCCGCTTGCCGGTACGTCTTCCGCCGCGTCGTATGCCCCTGGTGCTCTGCGTGCTCCCAGGGACCCAGCGGTTGGAGCCACCGCGATGCCATCCGGCGCTGGTCCCGCCAAGGCGGTGGTGTCCCCGGATGCCGCCATCCCGACTCCGGCGAGCGAATGGCGCCGACGCCTCTGGTGGGGTGTCGCCGTTCTGATGGTTCTGGCGGTTCCGCTTGGCGCCTTAGGCTGGTGGTTCATGGTGGGCAAGCCGGAGCGTGATTTCCGCGCGGCCGTTGCCGCCTACCAGAGCGGTGCACACGACATGGCGCAAGCCGCGTTCGCACAACTCGCGATCGATCACCCCGAAGACGCGCGTCCGCTCATCTATCTCGGTCGGTTGACCCGCGAAGCCGGTGATCTGGCCCGCGCACGCACGTTTCTGACGAATGCCGTGAGACTCGCCCCTGAGAGTGCCATCGCCGCACGGGAACTCGGGAGCGTCATGCTGGCCGATGGACAGCCGGAGATCGCACGCCGGTTCTATGTGCGGGCGGTGCAACTCGATCCGGCGGATCGGACAGCGCAGGGTTTCCTCGGCTGCGCGCTCGCACGACTTGGCCGCTTCGAGGAAGCAGAGCGTTGGGCGCAACGTGCCGGTGCGGGCGATTGGCAACGGTGCCTCCCGGCGGTGCCTTTTGCTCCGACCACCCAGCCCGCTCCCTCACCCTCCATGCCTTCGGCACGACCATGAGGAAGACGCCGAGCGCTGCGCTGGCACTGCACGGTGACACGGAACGTGAGCTGTTGCCCAACGGACTCACCCTGCTGGTGCGGCGCGATCGCTCGGCTCCCGTAGTCTCCATCGTCACGCACGTGAAGGCGGGGTACTTCGACGAGTCCGATGATCAGGTCGGCATCGCGCACGTGCTCGAGCATATGTTCTTCAAGGGCACCACGACCAGAGGCGTGGGCCAGATCGCGCGCGAAACCAAGGCACACGGCGGCGCACTCAATGCGCACACCATCTACGACCACACCAGCTACTACACCGTGCTTCCCGCCGCATCGTTCCTGGCGGGGCTCGAGATCCAGTTCGACGCCTTTACGCATTCGCTGATCGATAGCGAGGAACTTGCGCGTGAGCTCGAGGTCATCATTCAGGAGGTCAAGCGCAAGCGTGATACGCCGTCAGCAGTCACCATCGAATCGCTGTATGCGCTTCTGCATGACCACCATCGGATTCGTCGCTGGCGGATGGGCGAGGAAGCGGCACTGCGCCGGTTCCGTCGAGAGCAGGTGATGGGGTTCTACCGGCATTGGTATCAGCCGGGGAATACCATACTCGCGGTGGTTGGGGATGTGGACCCCGACATGGTGCGGCGGGAGGTGCTCGCTCGCCATGGTGCCCTTCAGGGAAGCACCCCCGCGCGGGCAGCGGGGCCGCAGGAGCTGGGAGCCCCCGGGTTGCGGCACCGCGAATGGTCGGGCGATGTCGCCCAGCAGCACATCGCATTCGGATGGCGAATCCCGCCGCTCACGCATGTTGACACGCCGGCGCTCGATCTCGCTGGTGTCGTGCTCGGCACGGGGCGGGCCTCACGTTTGTATCGTGCGGTCCGCGAACAGCAGCTCGCCAGTGCGGCCTCCGCATGGAGTTTCACGAGTGGTGACGCCGGCGTGTTCGTTGTCCATGCCGAAGCGCCAGCGATGCAGGCCCGCGCAGCAGCATCGGCGATGTGGCGCGAACTGCAGGCCGCGCGCACAGATGGCGTGAGGGACAAGGAGATCACGCGCGCGCAGCGCATTCTTGAAGCACGCTGGTTGCGCCGTCTCGAGAGCATGGATGGGCAGGCACAGTACCTGGCGGGGTGGGAGGCGGACGGTGGTCTGTCGGCAGCCGCCCAGTACTACGACACCCTCTTTTCGCTCGATGCGCAGACGGTGCAGGACGCCCTGTTCCGGCATCTGGCACCGGAACAGGTTGGGGTCGTGTCCTACCGTCCGGAGGGGGCGGAAGCCGTCGCGGAGAACCTGCAGGCGCTGCGGGAAATGCTGCAGCAGGCCGAAGGCATGGGCTCTGCGGTGATGGCCACGCCACCATCAGGCACGCCGGTCGTCGCCGTCGAGGACAGCATCGGCCGCGGTGTGAACGGTGATACCGTGCGGACACCCGGCCCGACGCGAGACCCTGCGCTCACGCGAGTCGAGAGTGATGTCCATGTGTATCACACGCCGCGTGGCGTGCCGATCCTGATCGTTCCGAAGCCTGGCGCACCCCTGGTGCACGCCGGCGTGTTCCTGCGTGGTGGTGCCGTACTCGACGCCCCCGCACAGGAGGGGTTGGCACGTCTCACGGCGCAGGTGATGCTCAAGGGCACGATCACACGCAGCGGCGCCCAGATTGCAGAAGCCGCCGAGTCGCTGGGCAGCAGCGTTGGCGTTTCGACGGGACTCGAAAGCATGGGTTGGTCGATGTCCGTGCCACCTCGGCATCTCGCGGAGGCCCTGGAGCTGCTTGGTGATGTCGTGCAGCACCCGGCCTTCCCCGAGGATGGCGTTGAGACCGAGCGTGCGCTGGCTCTGGCAGAGGTCGCACGGCTCAGAGACGACATGTACCGCTGGCCGATGCGTCTTGCCGCGACCGCTGCCTATGGAGATCACCCCTACGCGCGGTCGACGATCGGCACGGAGGCATCGCTGCCGACGCTTGGGCGTGAGTGCGTCGCGAACTGGCATGCCACGCACGTGCTGCGTGGGCCGGCCGTGATCGCCATTGTTGGTGACGTCGAGCCACAGACGGTGGCGGCACGGTGTGCCGAGCAGTTCGCATCGATGGTGCATGCAGACGATGCCGTGTTACCCTCGCTGCCATGGCCAGAGGGTCCGCGGGCTGCACGGGACTCGCGGGCGAAGCAACAGTCTGCACTGGCGCTGCTGTTCCCCGGCCCGTCCCGCAGTGATCCCGCACGCTTCACGGCCAGAGTTCTTTCGGCTATGGCGAGCGGACTCGGTGGACGGTTCTTCGAGCAATTGCGCGATGTCCAATCGCTGGCGTATACGGTCAGTGCATTCCCGATCGAGCGTCGCGCGGGTGGGGCGTTCGTGGCGTATATCGCGACCTCACCGACGCGCGAAGAGGAGGCCCGTGCAGGCCTGCTGCGGGAGTTCGCGCGGTTCCGCGATGCGGAGCCGTCTCCGGAAGAGGTGCAGCGGGCGCAGCAGTACCTCATCGGATCGTATGCGATTGCCCAGCAGTCGGGTGCTGCAGTGCTTGCCGATCTCGTCGATGCCTGGTTGTTCGGTTCCGGCTTGCATGAGCGGCATGACGAGATTGCGCAGATCGCGGCTGTGACGGGCGCGGATGTGATGCGATTGGCGCGCCGCTATCTGCTGACGGGACTGGAAGCCGAGGGGTTGGTGCAGGGCACGGCGCCTGCGCGTCTTATCGCCTGACCTCACGCATGCGCCGGGAGGCGAGGCCAAGGGAGGTCATGGCACTGCGGATGCGACCATTGGAAGCTCGCAGGCCAACCCAACCGTCGTAGTCTGCGGGTTCACCTACGATGGCTGCAGCAATCCAGTCGCGGCGGGAGGCCCAGGCGAGTGCACGTCGGATGGCCGCCACCTGCGAGGCATCGCCGTGGGCGTGCGGGAGACCGCCCACGGTGGTCAGCCAGTGGGGCTGTGCCGCGCCGCCTGCCGCAACGGCCTGTGCATGCCACCGCTCGAAGGCGCGGAGTCTGGCGTCCACGGCGGGCAGTCCGGAGAAGCTCGGGAAGGTGGTTGCGCCCAACAGCGTGACGGGTGAGTTCGGTGCAGCGGCCCAGGCGTAGACCGCGCTGTCGGTGACATCCAGCCGGGTGGCCGCCCAGCCCACGTGGGTGCGGGGACGTACGCGGCGCACCTCGCGCGCCGCGTCGGCCAGCGTGGCCTGCCACCAGGCCAGCGACGGTGGGCTGCTGCCCAACCACGAAGGCACCGGGTCCGGCAGCGCCGGGAAGATCACGTCGGGCTTCAGTCGTTCAAGCACGCGAACCAATGCGCGGCGACGGGCTGCGTCTCCCGCAATCGGCGCACGCCGGCCGATATGCAAGCCGATGGCCAGCTGGAGTGTGTCTCCACTCGCGGGGTCCACCCGCCACGGGGCGAGGACACGCGACAGCGAGTCGAGCGCTCCGGGTGTCGTGCCGTCTTCATCGAGCACCAGCAAGACCACGTCGGGTGTGAACGCGCTGAAGAGGACGGTGTCTGCCCGCACGGTGCGCGCCAGGGGAGGACCATCCAGCACCGGGAGGAAACGCACGCCAATGAAGAAATCTCCGCGCGGACGGGCCTGCATGGGTTCAGCCATCGCGACGTCATAACTGCGCACGGCGGCCACCCCACGAGGCCATTCCATCACCAGCAGTGTGGTCAGAGCAGTGGCGGCCAGCACCAGGACTGCGCGCACGGCACCCGAGAGGCGCCAGCGCGCTGGGTAGGCCGGTGCGAGCATGGGCACCAACATCGTGAGCGGCGAGAGCAGCGCGGCCCGTCCCACTCCCATTCCCACGATGACATCGCGCGCCGAAACCGCCGCCTGCACCGCAAGCGGCGCACTGCCCGTCTGGGACACCTGGTAATCGCCAATGGCGACCACCGCCAGCAGCAGGTCGTAGAACAGAATGGGGATCCCCACCACAGGGGAGACCAGCCGCACTCCCACCGCGTAGAGCACCTGCAGCACGAAGGTCACGGCCACGAGCGGTTGCAGCCAGGTGATTCCCGAAATGGTCCGCGCGCCGGACTCGGTACCTGACGCGACACTCACCACGAGTGCCGGGATCACCAGCAGGCCACAGAACGCGGTGAGCTGCGTGAACATCCGTGGCGCCTCACGGCGCGTGGTGATCCATCCCGCAAGCGTCACGTCCCATACGAGCACGGCAGCCGCGATGCCAATGACCACGAGTGGGAGGGGATCGGTCCACATGCTTCGGCACGATAACCCGTACGGAGAAGTGGCGGCAGGTGCTACCGGCCGGTGTCACGGACTGGTGTCGCCGACAGGTGTTGCCTACCGGTGTCGCACGCGGAGGCTCTCCGCGTAGTTTCCGGCATGTCGCAGCCGTCCGAAACACCCACGGTCGTCACGGTCCCGAATCTGGTCTCCACGTCCCGGGTGCTGCTGGCGATCGGGTTTCTTGCGATCGAAGCGGTGCCCGTGCGATTGGCGCTGCTCGCAGCCGCATCGCTCACCGACTTTCTCGACGGATGGATTGCTCGCCGGACCAAGGCGGTCTCGCGCATCGGCGCGCTCATCGACCCGATTGCCGATCGCCTGTTCGTGCTGGGTGTGGTGGCCAGCTATGTCATCGGCGGACAGCTCGCCGTCTGGCAGGCGGCGGCAATTCTCTTCCGCGATGTCATGTCGGTGATCGGCTGGTTCGTGGCACGCCGTGTGAGCTGGCTGCGACCCATCACCTTCCGTGCCCGTGGCATCGGGAAGCTGGTGACGGTGCTGCAGTTGGCGACCTTCGTGACCGTACTGATCTGGCCCGGCTGGGTTGACGCGCTCGTCCTGCTGGTTGCCGTGCTGGGCATCGGGGCCACGGTCGACTACACGCTCATGTTGTGGCGAGAACGCGTGCAGCGTCCAGCGGGGTCAGACTGAGTCCGGAACGACGAACGCCTCCGTGAGGGAGGCGTTCGTCACTGCGGGGAGGCTCCGCGAACAGTACAGCGAAATACGGACCGCTCCGGGATGTCGCTATGGATCAGCAGCGCGCGCGAGGCGCCGATCAGACTGCTGCCGCTTCCTGTACCTGCTTCTTTGGAGGCTGCGCGAAGCGCTCGCCCAAGGTGCGCAGTTCACTGAACTCAGGAGCCTTGAGCTCCGGGTACCGGTCCGCCAGGTACACCATGGTGGCGTCGAACCACTCCTTCTGGTCCTCGGGATGACACCCGATCACACCGCACTGCATGATCTGCTGAAACAACTCGTCACGGGCCTCTTGATACGGCGAGGGCACCATGGCGTCACGACGCGGACGAAGCTTGTGCTTGGCCATTTCCTCTGGGTAATGCGTCGAACAGGACTGCCCGGCGACTCCGGGACAGCACCAAAACTTAACTGATGAGAGAACCGCTTCCAAGTGGTCCCGCTGGTATCCCTGGATACCTGAACCACGTATCAGGATATACGCGCGTCAGGGGTCGATCGCTGGCGCGAGGGGAGTGTGGGGCGCCACTGCTGGAGCTGTTGCGCGAGCCATGGCGGGATAGTGGGCAGACGCCTGCCGCGCCTTTCATCGCGAAAGGGGTGTGGGCTGGATGCTCGCCCCCTCTCCATCAGTCGCCTGGGTGACGTCCAAGCGGGCCAGGATCGCACGGGCCAGTGGCCTCGGTGCGATTTCCGCCACCAGGAGGTCCGACGCCGTTGGCATGAGCAGAGCCTCCACGGGCGCTGCCGGCAGGAGCGTCGTCCAGGCGCGCAACCGTTCGCGTGACAGTGCCGAGTGCCGTTGTGCCTGCACGGGCTCCGGAGACGAATCCGGGGCGCTGATAAGGTCCTGGGGGGGCGACGACCCGGCTGGAAGCGCCGGATCCCCGTCGGACACACCCAGCCAGAGGGTGGTGTGCACGCGAAGCGCCCGCAGACGCGCCCGTTCCTCCTCCTGCAGGGTGACATGGCTGGCAAGCTGGAGGAGGTCTGCGGTTCCATTCGGCCCAACGAAGGCGGAGAGATACCGGGCGATGAGCCGATCCGGATCAGACGGACTGCCCACGCGTTCGAGGAGCCAGGGGGCGAGCAGTGCCCGTGCGCCAAAGAGGGTATTCGCGTTGAGCGCCGCCCGTGCTGATGAGCGTTGCAGGCTCCGAATACCCGGACCCGGCAGGTCGTCGGGATCTGGCGGCTCGAGCAGGAGGAGTGCGCGCACGAGGGACGGACGCAGCGTGGCGAGCATCACGGCGACGAGTGCGCCGACATCCTGGGCGACGACCGTGACCGCACCGAGCCGCAGGGCCGTCAGGGCGCGCTCCACATAGTCTGCCTGTGCGCTGGCCGAGTACAGGGCGTCTCCCGGGCGATCGGATTCACCGTGCCCAAGCAAATCGATCGCCACGACGGTAAGGCCGGCGGCGGCTAGGTGTGGCGCCGCGTGGCGCCACAGGAAGGCACTGGTGGCGAAGCCGTGCAGGAGGAGCACCGCAGGGCCACCTCGCCCAAGGCGCTCGATATGCAGCGTGCCCGCGCCGACCGGAATGTGGAGGTGCTCGGTGTACACAGCGCGCAGGATAGCGCCGGGAACGGTCGGGCGGATAGCTTGGGGGAGCAGTGGCGACCCTGAACCCACCGGCCGGATGTCCGGCAACGAGGAGAACGCGTGGCAAAGCCTACCCCGAAGAAGAAGTCCAACACGGCCTTTCTTGCCGTGATCCTGGTGGTACTGGTGGCAGGCGGTGCGGCCATCTGGACCACGATGAACCGGGCCAAGCCCGTTCCCACCGAGCTGGCCGCGGGAACGCCGCTTCCGGAAGCGCAGGGGTATCTGCGGGGCGATCCGAACGCGCCCATCACCATCATCGAGTTTGCTGACTTCGAATGCCCGGGTTGTGGACAGTTCGCTGCCGTGCAGGAGCCGGACCTTCGCAAGCGCGTGATCGACGCAGGTCTCGCGAACTTCCGCTTCTACGATTTCCCGCTCACCTCGATCCACCGCAATACGCTCGCCGCACATCTGGCCGCCTCCTGCGCGAACGAACAGGGCAAGTTCTGGGAGTTCCACGACATGCTCTTCGAAGGGCAGTACGACTGGAACTCGCAGGCGACGGGGAACCCGCGCAAGGTCTTTGACGGCTACGTGAGCACGCTCGGCCTCGACGCCGCCAAGTTCGGCGAGTGCTACGACTCACAGCGCAACCTGGCGCAGATCCAGGCGAATGCTGCGGCGGGCACCGAGCGGGGCGTGAACAGCACGCCGACCGTCATCATCGGCAACAAGGTCTATTCGCCGGCACCTACTGCGGATCAGATCAAGAGCATCATTGATTCGCTGCGTGCAGCACTGCCGGCTGGTGCGGCGGCGCCCGCCGCCCCGGCCGCCGGCGCGGTGGAGAAGAAGTAGCAGAGTGCAGCCGACCCCCCACCGGGGGTCAGAGTCAGGCCCGCCGTCTGCGAGCCTTGGCCTCGTCGAGACGCAACTCTGGCATCGGCACCGCTTCGGCGGTGCCGTGTGCGTTTCCGGCAGTCGCCTGTACGGCGGGGTCACCTGCTGCGAGCCCCGTTGTCCTGGGCTCCGTTACCCTGAGCCCGCTCGCGGGCTGGGCCTCTCCCGCCTGATCGACAGGCGGCACGAGCGCATCGCCCAGTGCCACGAGGGCCCGTGTGGCCACCACCGAGGCCAGCGGCTCCGGAACGCTCAACTCCCGCACATAGATATCAAGGGCACGCTCGTACCCCACGTCGGTGGCCAGCATGTCCACAAACAGCAAAGCGTTCTCGACGTGCGTGCTGATGAGTGCCTCTTCCGCACGCGCCTGAGCGAGACGCACGCGCTGTTCGGCATCCGCCGACAGCTTGCGAGGGAAGAGGGTCTCCGGAAACAGCTTGTTCAGAATGGACATATCAGTCCTGACGAAATGTCACACTGACCGGTTTCGCGCCGTGACGAACGTCACGACAGGATGCACTCACGATTCCTGTGCTTCGTATTGATCCTTGAGGGCAGCCACCACCGACGGATCGGCGAGTGTGGTGGTATCCCCCAGCGCACGCCCCTCCGAGATATCCCGCAGCAGGCGGCGCATGATCTTGCCCGAACGGGTCTTCGGCAGATCCGCACTGAACAGGATATCATCGGGCCGTGCCAGCGCGCCGATCTTGAGTGCCACATGGTCGCGGAGTTCGTCGCGCAGACTGCTGCTGGCGGAGAAGCCCGCCCGTAGTGTCACGAAGGCGGCAATGGCCTGACCCTTGAGGTCGTGCGCCTTGCCCACGACGGCGGCCTCGGCGACTGCCGGATGATCGACGAGCGCGCTCTCCACCTCCATGGTCCCGATCCGGTGCCCGGAGACGTTCAGCACGTCATCCACACGTCCCAGGATCCAGAGGTAGCCATCTTCGTCACGCTTGGCGCCATCACCGGGGAAGTAGAGATCCGGACGTCCGGGCCACTTCGAAAAATAGGTGTCGACGTAGCGCTGATCGTCGCCCCAGATGGTGCGCAGCATGCTGGGCCAGGGATGGGTGATGGCCAGCAGTCCTCCGCCGGTCTCTACGGCATTGCCTGCAGAGTCGAGGAGCGCCGTGTGAATGCCGGGGAAGGGCAGGGTGGCCGAACCGGGCTTGGTGGTGGTGACACCCGGCAGCGGCGCGATCATGATCGCGCCCGTTTCCGTTTGCCACCAGGTATCCACGATGGGACAGCGCTCGCCGCCAATGTGTTCGTGATACCACATCCAGGCTTCAGGATTGATGGGCTCCCCAACGGAGCCAAGCAGGCGCAGGCGCGAGAGATCGTGCTTCTTCACATACTCGGTGCCCCACTTCATGAAGGCCCGGATGGCGGTCGGGGCCGTGTACAGAATGGTGACGCCGTAGCGCTCGCAGATCTCCCAGAATCGGTCCTTGTCGGGCCAATCGGGCGCGCCCTCGTACACGATGCAGGTGGCGCCATTGGCGAGCGGACCGTACACGAGGTACGAGTGCCCCGTGACCCAGCCGACATCGGCGGTGCACCAGAAGACGTCCTCGTCCTTCAAGTCAAAGGTGTAGCGCATGGTGCTGGCGACGCCGGTGAGATAGCCCCCGGTGGTGTGTACGATACCCTTGGGTTTGCCGGTGGTCCCCGACGTATAGAGCACATACAACACATCTTCCGCATCCATCGCTTCCGGCTCGCAGTAGCGCGGGACCTGGCGCTTGAGGCGATGCCACCAGTGATCGCGTCCCTCCTGCATCTCGGCGAAGGTTTCGTCACCGACGCCGCTCCGGCGGCGCATCACCACGAGCACGTTGACGATGGTCGGACATTCCTTCAGGGCCAGGTCCGCGTTGCGCTTGAGCGGCACCATCTGCCCGCGGCGCGATCCGCCGTCGGCGGTGATGAGCAGCTTGCAGCCGCAGTCGTTGATGCGATCCCGCAGGGACTCCGGCGAGAAGCCACCGAACACCACAGTGTGAATGGCGCCGATGCGCGCACAGGCCAGCATGGCGATCACCGCTTCGGGGATCATCGGCAGATAGATCGCCACCCGATCGCCACGGCCGACGCCAAGCTTCTTGAGCATGTTGGCCGCGAGGTTCACCTCGCGGTAGAGATCCCAGTAGGTGAAGGTGCGTCGATCACCGGGTTCGCCTTCCCAGATCAGCGCGGCCTTGTTGCGGCGCGGGCCGTGGATATGACGGTCGACGCAGTTCACACTCGCATTGAGCGTGCCTCCCTGAAACCAGCGAGCCCGCGGCGGCTCCCATTCCAGTGCGGTCTTCCAGGGCGTGATCCAGTCAAGGGCCTCGGACTGCTTCGACCAGAACTGAACGGGGTCGGCTGCGGCGGCCTCCTGCAGGGACGTGTCCTGCACGAGGGCGTGGGCGCGGAATGCTCCGGAGGGCGGAAACGTGCGAGTTTCCTGCAGCAGCACATCGATGTCGCTCATGGGCTCGGAAGGCCGGCCGGGCCGGCGCGTTGAGGAAGCCAGGAAGGATGCCCGGAGGGGACCTCTCCGGTGGAACGGGGCTGCGGTGATGGACGCTGTCGTACGGTGTCGTGAAGCCTTATGCAGTCTAGCTACGTGTCGATTGTATCGCGGGCAGCCGTGTGTCCCGCTAATGTAGAGCGATGCCAATCCCGCACGGAACCACCGTGACCAGTATCGCGTGCGCCTCGCTGTGCCAGGGAATGAAGCCCAGGGCCAGCTCGTGGTCGGCCCGGTGACGGCGTCGACGGGTGGCGCAGTCGGTGGTACCCAGGACGCGGCGCTGTCGGCGGAGGGTCTGGTACGGGCGTTCGGGGCCAGAAAGGCCGTCAATGAGGTGTCACTGAGCCTCGGGGATGGCGAGTGTCTGGCCCTCTTTGGTCCCAACGGGGCTGGCAAGACTACCCTGCTGCGTTTGCTGGGAGGACTGTTGCGGCCCTCTCGTGGGCGCACGCTCCTCCATGGGGTGCCCCTCCCGGGCCCGGCGTCGACCCGTCGTCTGGTGGGGTTGATCAGTCATCATGCGATGCTGTATCCGGCACTCACGGTACATGAGAACGTGCAGTTCGCCGCCGAATGTCAGGGGGTGCTCGACGCCGAGGCGGCCACAGCGCGGGTGCTGCAGCAGTTGCGTGTCCTCGACCGTGCGGCCACTCCGGTGCGGTTTCTGAGTCGAGGGCTGCAGCAACGCGTGTCGATTGCACGGGCGCTGGTTCACGGACCCCGCCTGGTGCTGCTGGACGAGCCCTATACGGGGCTCGACGAAGTGGGCGCCCTGGTGTTCACCGAGGCGCTGCGTGAGCTCAAGGCAGCCGGGGCAACGCTGGTCCTGATCACGCACAACCTCGCAGAAGGGCTCACCCTCGCCGACCGCGCAGCCATCATGCGCGAGGGGCGGCTGGTGCATGAGGAGCGGGCGGAGGCGACCGGATTCGACCTGCCACGCTTTCAGGCACTCTATCGCCGCCTGGTTCACGAGGCCATCGCGTGAGCGGGATGGATCATCGCGCGCCAGCCTTCCTGCCTGACGCGCTGCGGATCGCGCGCAAGGATTTGATCATCGAGTACCGGACGCGCAGCGCTTTCCTGGCGGCAAGCGTTTTTGCCGTGCTGGCGGTGGCGATCTTTCGCTTCACCTGGGATCCCACCGCCATTCCGGCGATGGATCTCGCACCCGGCGTGCTCTGGGTGATCTTCACCTTCTCGGGCCTGCTCGGACTCAATCGTTCCTTCGCCCTGGAACTGTCGGAACGTGCCTACGACGGCCTCCTGGCCTCACAGGTCTCGCGGGAGTCGATCTTTGCCGGGAAGGTTCTGGCAAATCTCGTGTTCGTTGCGGCCATTCAAACGCTGGCGCTTCCAGCAGTGGTGCTCTTCTTCGATCTTCCGGTGGGCGGCGCGTGGGGGTTGCTCATCGGTATCGTGTTGCTGGCGGCCCTCGGCCTCTCGGCGGTGGGCACGCTGTTCGCCGCGGTCGCGGCCAATACCCGACTGGCCGAGCTCCTGTTGCCGATGATGACGCTCCCGTTCTTTGTTCCACTGGTCATTCCGGCGGCGCAGGCCTCCGCCGTGGTGCTCCGGGGATTGCCGCTCAGCAGTGCCATGGAGTGGTTCAAGGTGCTGCTGGCATTCGATCTGGTGTTCGTCTTTGCGAGCATCGTGGTCTTTCCGTTCACGATCGAGGAGTAGAGGGTGGTTGCATGACCCATTCAGCGACGGCCACGCCGGGACCCGATCCGCGGTCGGTACGCGCAGTTGACGCCTGGCTGGTGCTGGCACTTGTCGCGGTCGCGGCCGTGTGCGTTCGCGCCATCTGGTTCACACCAGTGGACGCCATGCTCGGCGCTGCGCAAAAGATCTTCTACATCCATGTGCCTGCGGCCATCGCCGGGCTCTACATCGCCTGCCCGCTGATGGCGATCTCGAGTCTGGGGTATCTCTGGATCCGGGACGAGCGCCTCGATCGGCTCGCGGAATCCAGTGCGGAAGTGGGGCTGCTGTTCATGGGGATGGTGCTCGTGACCGGGCCGATCTGGGCGCGCACGAGCTGGGGAACCTGGTGGGTGTGGGAGGCGCGCATTACGTCGACGGTGTTCCTCTGGCTCATGGTCCTGGGGTATCTCGTGCTGCGTGGCGCCGTGGAGACGCCAGAGAGCCGCGCACGGCTTTCGGCGGTGATGGGTGCACTGGCCGTGATTCTCGTGCCCTTCGTGCATCTGACCGTTCGTCTCTTCCGGGGGATGCATCCCGGACCCGTGGTGATCAAACCCGAAGCCCCGTCTTTGCCATCGGAGATGCTGCAGACCTTCCTGATGGCGAATGTCGCCTTCCTGCTGCTGTTCTTTGTTCTGCTCCGCATGCGTTACCGCTGGAGCGGCATGCGCAACGCGGTCGTGGAGATGGAGAGCGCCTGATGCCGATACTGACGGGGAACCTGTCTCTGGCGGTGTACGTGGTGACGCTGCGGGGAGCGGAGGGAACGGCGGGGCAAGAGGTCGTTCAGGACACCGCCGGCAAGGTGGCCTATGTGGCCAAGCCTGGCGGGCCGCCGGAGAGTGGCGGGTACATGTGGGCCGGATACGCGGTCGCGCTGGGGCTCTATCTCGGGTATATCCTCCTGATGGTTCGGCGTATCGCACGCAGTCGGCAGCAGTTGGCGGCGCGTGGAGCAGGCGGTGACCGACCAGGATAGGCGCGGCGAGGATGGGGCCGTGCAGTCTCCACTGCCCCACGCGGATCCGGCCTTGTCGCAGCGGGGCGTCACATCATCCGGACTGTCGGCATCGGTGCCGTCGGCGCTGCATGACATGCGCATAGCCGTGACTCGTAGCGGCGATCGTGCGGGGCCGTTGGTGAAGGCGCTCGAGCGCGCTGGTGCGCGCGTGATCGAGATTCCGCTCACGCGCACCGAGCTGCTCGATCCGGCGCCCCTGCGTGAGGCACTGCGCGTCCTGCAGGCTTACGACTGGGTGCTCCTTACCAGCGTGAACGCCGTGGAACGTCTGGCGGCGGTGGTGCGCGAGGAAGGTGTGGAGGCCATCATGGCTTCGCGCCGGCTAGCAGTTGTCGGGTCGATCACGGCTGCCGCCAGTGATGAACAGGGATGGCGAGTACCCAGCGTGCAACCCGAGCGCATGCAGGCCGAGGGCCTGCTCGACGAAATGGCGGCCCGCGCGGATGTGGAAGGTGCGCGTATCCTGTATCCAGCGGCCGCCGCAGCTCGCGATGTGCTCCCCGATGGACTGCGCGCGCTCGGCGCACGCGTGGATGTGGTACCACTGTACCGTACCGTACCTGATCCCGAAGGGCAGGAACGCCTCCGTCATCTGGTGGAGGCCGGTGCGGTGGATCTGGTGGCGGTGGCCGCACCCAGTGCCATCGATGCGTTGCTCGACGCCCTGCCACCGGAACGTGCGGCGCGTGTACCGGTGGCGTGTATTGGCCCCGTGACGGCCCGTGCGGCACGCGTGGCCGGATTTCCCGTGGCGGTCGAGAGCACGGCGCCCACGGTGGAGGGGTGGGTGCGGAGCATTGTGCACGCCTATGCTGCGCGGCGCTGAGGTGATTCGCTATGCTTGAGAGATGAACGATTCCGTGCCTGATCCAATGCCCGAACTAATGCCTGATCCCACGTCAGCGTCTCCGCGTCCACCGCTCCGCATCGGGACCAGAAGCTCCGAGCTCGCGGTGCGGCAGGCGCGCCAGGTCGAGGCGCTGCTCCGTACGCATGGTATTGTCAGTGCGCTGGTGGAGTACACCACGCTTGGAGATCGCCTGCTCGATCGTCCGCTCGCGGAGATTGGCGAGAAGGGCGTGTTTACCGCGGAGCTCGAGGCCGATCTGTTGAACGGTCGAATCGATTGCGCGGTGCACTCCCTGAAGGACCTGCCGACTGCAGATCCCGCCGGCGTCGTGGTGGTGGCCATTCTCGAACGCGAGGATCCGCGTGACGCGCTGGTGCTGCGTGCAGGGGTTGCGGCGACGAGTCTGGACACGCTGCCGCGCGGTTCGCGCGTGGGGACGTCGTCTCTGCGGCGTCGCGCACAGCTCAGGGCCTTGCGGCCGGATCTCGAGCTGTGCGACCTGCGCGGCAACGTCGGAACGCGCCTTCGGAAGCTTGATGAAGGCCAGATGGATGCCGCCATTCTTGCGGCGGCTGGCTTGCGTCGCCTTGGTCTGGCGGAGCGTATCGTGTCGCTGTTGAATGCGCCGGACTGGCTGTCGGCACCGGGCCAGGGTGCGATTGCAGTGCAGGCACGGGCTGATGATCCGGCGCTGCGTGCCACGTTGTCGCTGCTTGATGATGCACCGACACGCCGGGCCGTGACGGCCGAACGCGCATTGCTCGCGGCGCTCGAAGGCGGATGCCAGGTGCCCATTGGCGCGGCGGTGCTGGAGGAAGCGGAATACGGGACGATGCTGCACGGCCTCATTGCGGCGGTCGACGGATCGTCGACGGTGCGTGGCGGGTGGCCGGTGGATCACGCTGACCCTGCAGCAGCCGGCCAGGCACTTGCGCGGGAATTGCGGGCAGCCGGCGGCGACCGGATTCTCGCGGAGTTTCGATGACTGGAAGTCCGGTGCACGGGACGTCTGAAGCCGGTGGCGAACGCAATGGAACGCCTGCGATGATGCGCATGCGTCGACTGCGCCGCAGCGAGTCCATGCGGCGACTTGTGCGGGAGACGCGGCTCGACGCGGCGCAGTTTCTGCTGCCGTTGTTCGTGCGGTCAGGCAGGGGGGTCAGGACTCCGATAGGTGCGATGCCCGGTGTGTGCCAGACCTCGGTGGATGAGCTGTTGCGTGATGCGGAGCGCGCCGTGGCGTCCGGCATTGGTGGGATTCTGCTCTTCGGGATCCCCGACACCAAGGATGCGGTCGGCAGTTCGGCGTGGGATCCCCATGGGCCGGTTCCCGAGGCGGTGCGTGCCGTGAAGCGGGAGTTCCCCGCGCTGCTGGTGGTCACCGATGTGTGCCTGTGCGAGTATACCGATCATGGACACTGTGGCCTGCTCACGCCGGGGGGGGAGGTCGACAACGACGCCACGCTGACGCTACTGGCGCGAGAGGCGCTGGTGCATGCGGAAGCCGGTGCGGATATCATCGCGCCAAGTGACATGATGGACCGTCGGGTGGCGTACCTGCGGGCCGCGCTCGACGACGCCGGTCATGCGCTGCTGCCCATCATGAGCTATGCTGCGAAGTATGCCTCGGCGTTCTATGGGCCATTCCGGGAGGCGGCGGAGAGTACGCCGCAGTTTGGCGACCGCCGTGCGTATCAGATGGATCCGGCCAATGGACGCGAAGCGTTGCGCGAGATCCATCTGGACATCGAGGAGGGCGCTGATCTGGTGATGGTGAAACCCGCCGGCGCCTATCTCGATGTGATCGCCGCCGTTCGGCAGAAAACGTCCCTTCCGCTGGCGGCATACCAGGTGAGCGGAGAATACGCGATGATCAAGGCCGCCGCCGAGCGCGGCTGGGTGGATGGGGAGCGCGCGATGATGGAATCGCTGACGGCCATCGCGCGGGCCGGCGCGGATATTATCATCACCTACTTTGCCATCGACGCTGCCGCGCATCTGGCGCGCCGCTGATTGCTGCCCATGCATTGGAGTTGCTGATGTTGCACAACCCCTGGCACGACATTCCCGCAGGCCGGCATGCGCCCGAGCAGGTCACGGCGATCATCGAGATTCCCGCCGGTTCGCGCAACAAGTATGAGCTGGACAAGGAGACCGGTCATTTCAAGCTCGATCGGGTGCTTTATTCGGCGGTGCACTATCCCGGTGACTACGGATTCATTCCGCGCACGCTGCACGAGGACAATGATCCCCTGGATGTGCTGGTGAAGATCAATGAGCCCACTTTCCCCGGGTGTCAGATCACGGTACGCCCCATCGGGGTGCTCTGCATGCTCGACAAGGGAGAGCCCGACGACAAGATCATGGCTGTGCCGGAGGACGATCCGTACTTCCACGATGTGTTCGACATTGCCGATCTCTCCTCGCATTATCTGAAGGAGGTCGAGCACTTCTTCCTGATCTACAAGGATCTCGAAGGCAAGCGCATGGAGATTACCGGCTGGAAGCAGAGCGTGGACGCGCTGACCATCATCCGGCGCAGCATGGAACGCTATCAGGACGCTTTCGGGCGCTGAGGGATTCCGGGGGAGGCTAGCGTTCGAGGGTCGCGTAGCCGCCGCGATAGTACAGCAGAGGGCGACCTTCGTGGGCACCCGCCTGTTGCACATCTCCCACGTAGATCACATGATCCCCGGCCACGTGTCGGGTCACAACCCGGCACTGCAGCCATGCCAGGACATCGTCGAGACGCGGGTCGCCGACGTTGTCCTGGTAGCCGATGCCATCGAACCGATTGCCACCGGGACTCGCAAAGCGGCGGGAGAGCGCCTCCTGGTTGTCGCGCAGGATGTTCACGCAGAACGAGGTGGCACGGCTCATGACCGGCTCCATCGAGGCGCTGGCGTCGATGCAGACGAGAATGAGGGCCGGGTCGAGGCTGAGCGAGGAGAACGCGCTGACAGTCATGCCGTGCGGCATGCCGCTTGTGTCACGTGTGGTGACCACGGTGACGCCACTGGCGAAACGCCCCAGCACGGCGCGGAAGAGGTCATTGTCGATCATGTGCTCAACCTAACGGATCAGCCGGTCATTCCGGACAACAACATGGCAGTTCCCGCTGCCGTCAGGGTGCAGAGCGCATTGACCGCGTCGTTGTTCATCCAGGCGACCCCACCCGCGGGGTGCGTTTCGCCCCCACAGCGATGCACCTGCTGCTCGGTGGCCATGCCGCAGCGGAGACAGCGACGACGGGCCTGGAGTGTGGCACCGACCACCGAGTCGAGCAGGGCACCCACGGTGCCCGCCGCTGCAACGAGCCAGCACGCCCCTGAAGGGATGAGATCGGTAAGCACCGCCATGGTGGCCAGGCACAGGGCAGCAAGCACCATGGCCAGTGTGCCCGAGAGACTGACGGCCCCGGATGTGCCGGCAGGGACGTGCTGCCAGGTCCGCAGGGAAACAGCCGTGCCGGACCACCAGGTGCCAACCTCGGTGGCCGTGGTATCGGCCCCGGCAGCCACGAGAGCGGCGGCGGCCAGCACCGCTGGGTCTGCGGCGCCTGTGGCTGTGGTCGCGGCTGTACTTCCTACCCATGCGGCGAGGGCAAAGTAGACGCCTCCGTTGGCCAGTACCTGCCACGCGTCGCGCCGTCCGCCCTTGGAGATGACGTCGCCGGAGTGCTCAGCCTTCACGTCCTGCCCCGCGCGGGAGAGCAGGGAGGCATACAGGTACCACAGCACGAGAAAGCCGCCCCAGCTCACGCCCGCACGCATCGACAGGGCCCCCCCGATGGCGGCGACCAGAGCGCCTCGCCCGGATAACAGGCCGCGCCTCCAGGCAAGCAGCGCGATGGCGGCGGCGGTCCCGGTGCCGATTGAAAGGAACAGTGTGGAGGACACGTCGGTTGAGACTGGGAAAACGAGAGACAGACCTGAAGGAAACCTGCCGATCTTGCCGGTTGGGGCGTGATACGCTGCCAACTCGACGCAATCTCTTCGCCCGCAGTACCGTCCGCTTGAATGCGTGACCATCGACACATTAGCATGCGGGTCCATGTCTTACGTGTCTCCGATTCTCGATGGCCGGCCGAGCCTTGTCACGCCGCAGGCCGATGTCACGCTGGCGTTGGCGGGAGGGCCGCTCGATGCCCGGCTGCCGTTGGCGTTGCTCGAGGCCGTCAAGGCCATCGACACGCCGGCGGCGGAACTCGATGCCGATCTTGTCCACGAGTTGCGCAACAAGCGTCTGGGGCTCAGCGAAACCGTGCTGCAGCAGATCCGGCGGTATGGCGAGGCTGTGCGGTCGGGACAGCGGGTCAATTACGATGAAGTGCTGGCGCTTGCCCGACTCATTGGACGACGCCCCGATGCCGACCTTGCGTTCCGCGAAGCCGGACGGCGTTGGGCCAGGTCGCTGATGGCCACGGTCAGCACGCTTCGTCGTTCCGTGGCGCGGGGGCTCCCGGCGCTGGTTGCACGGCCTGTCGCGCTGCGAATCCTGCGTCGACTGGCGCGCCGCTACATGGATGGCACGGTCGTCCGGCAGGGGAGTACGCTGGTGCTGGAGGTGGTCTCGCCCGTCTCGGCCGATGCTGCAGCGCGCGCGGCCGGCTGCGGGTTGTACGAAGCGGCGTTCCGCGAGTCGCTGCATCTGCTGGCCGATGCGGACGGTGCCGTGGAGCACGTGCTGTGTCGCTTCCGCGGTGACTCGCGGTGTCAGTGGCGAACCGACTGGCGGCGTCGCTAGTCGCTGCTCGTGGGCAGTCACTCGCGTTGCTGAGGACATGCTTCGGCGTGCCTGGCAGCTGCGGTCCCCGTTTCGATTGAGCGTTTCTCTCTCCGTGTGGAATTCGTCGCGATGCTGACTCCAGACCTGCTTCCCCGTCTTCAGCAACTGCTGACGGACGCCAATCTTGATGGCTGGTTGTTGTACGACTTTCGCGGCACCAACGCGATTGCGCAGGGCCTGTTGGGATTCGAAGGCATGGTGACGCGGCGTATTTTTGCCTTCATTCCGCGCGAAGGTACTCCCGTGGGTGTGGCGCATGCGATCGAGCCGAATCCCTGGGTGCATTGGCCCGACGCATGGCCGCTGCATACCTACAGCGGCTGGCGCGCCCTCGAGGCAGAGGTCCGGATGCTGGTGGCGGGCAAGCGCATTGCCATGGAGTATTCGCCCGGCGATGCGATTCCCTATCTCGATCGTGTCCCAGCGGGTGTCCTGGAACTCGTGCGTGCGAGCGGTGCGTCGGTGGTGAGTTCGGGTCAGCTCGTTTCGGAGATCTACGCTACGTGGACACCGGCGCAGCGTGCGTCGCACGAACGCGCGGCGCAGCGCATTGCCGACATCGCACAGCAGACCCTGGCGTATGCCGGTGCGATGGTGGCGGCAGGGACCCCGGCGGCGGAACATGAGCTCCAGGCGAGGATTCTGGAGTCCTTCGCGCGCGCCGGATTGGAAACGGATCATGGGCCGGATGTGGCGGCGTCGGAGAACGCCGCCAATCCGCACTACATGCCATCGGCTGCGGCCCCGCGACTGATTGTGTCGGGCGACGTGCTGCTGGTGGATCTCTGGGCGCGGGAGATCGGCGGTGGCGTGTATGCCGATCAGACGTGGATGGCGTCGATGGGTACGCCGTCGGATCGGGTGGTGGAAGTCTGGAACGCGGTGCGCGATGCGCGGGATGCGGCGCTCGTGCTGCTTCAGGAGCGGATCGCCGCCGGGGTGCCGGTGCGAGGTGCCGAGGCGGATGACGCGGCCCGTGCCGTGATCGAGGCCCGCGGGTACGGGCCGCAGTTCTGGCATCGAACGGGGCACAGCATCGATGCGCGTGAGCTGCACGGTTCCGGACCGCAGATCGACAATCTGGAGTCGCGTGACGATCGCCTGCTTATCCCCGGCGTGGGCTTCTCCATCGAGCCCGGTGTATACCTGCCGGGTGAATTCGGCGTACGCAGCGAAGTGAATGCGTTTGTTGGTGAGGAGGCCCTGCTCATCACCCCCGAGACGCCGCAGCGCGACCTGTTCATCGTCTGATGCGCGGTGTGTGGGGCGATAGGTGCTGGAGTTGGGGAAGGCCGTGGCCCCCGATGGCGTGGCGGACATGGGAGCGCAGGATTGCTCCCGTGGCGCTCTTGCTGCTCTCGGGATGTCGCGATGGGAACGAGCGGGCGATGCGGATCGCCGATGTGACGGTGGATCCGGCCACCGTGGCGGGAGCGGCGCTGGATGCCAGTTCACTGGCTCGGGCGGCGGGCGGTGGAGACGGTGTCCGCTACACGGTGGGCGAGGTGTCGACGCCGGGGACCCTCGTCGGACGGGTGACGGGCGCCGCGCCGCGTGACACGACGGTGACGCCTACGCTGGACCTCGAGGTGTGTCGTCCGTTCAGCGAGTCGCAGGTCGTGAGCGTCGCGGGCGGGGTGGGGGAGGCGGCGGTCTGGCTGGTTGGCGTGACGTCGGGGCCTGCAGACGATGCACCGCTGCGTGTGCGCCTTACGCTCGACGGGTGCCGTCTCGCTCCCCGTGTGCAACGTGTGGCGCGTGGTGCCACGCTGCTGGTGAGCAGCCGCGATGCCATGATGTCGCGTCTGCAGTTCACGGCAGTGGGTGACGGGGCAGGGAGCCGCGCGACAATTCGCTTCAGCGATGCAGGGCAGGTGGTGCCCACGGCCGCACCCGCCAGCACTCCGGGGCTCATTCGGGTCAGCGACGATTTGCACCCCTGGGTTGTGGCGTGGCTTGTGGTTTCACCCCATCCCTACGCGGCGGTGACAGCACCCGACGGATCGTTCCGCTTTGACAGGGTGCCACCGGGCCGGTATCAGCTGGTGGTCTGGCACGAGCACCTTGGTGTGAAACACACCGCCGTGCGGGTGGAGGGCAATGTGCTGACCAATATCACGGTGGAGTATTAGGCGACCCGGCCATCGCCCCGTGATTCGTCAGCTGACGCCGATCTGATACAGACGTGCGTAGATGCCGTCGGTCTGCGCCAGCAGTTCCTCATGGCTGCCGGTCTCCACAATGCGCCCCTGATCGAGTACCACGACCCGATCGGCACGCCGTACGGTGCTCAGGCGATGCGCAATGATCAGGGTGGTGCGCCCGTCGAGCAGCTCCTCGAGTGCCTGTTCCACAAAGCGCTCGCTCTCGGTGTCGAGACTTGAGGTCGCCTCATCCAGGATGACCACGGCCGGATCCTTGAGGAAGACGCGGGCGATGGCGATGCGCTGGCGCTGCCCACCCGAGAGTTTCACCCCGCGCTCTCCCACCCGGGTGTGCCATCCCTCCGGCAGTTGCTCGATGAACTCCCACGCATGTGCGGCGCGAGCGGCGCGCATGACCTCCTCGTCGGAGGCCGATGGGCGGGCGTACGCGATGTTCTCGCGGATGGTGCCACTGAACAACACCGGTTCCTGTGGCACCATGCCGATGGCCTCGCGCAGCGCATGCAGCGACAGGGTGCGCACATCGCAGCCATCGAGTGTGATGCGGCCCTGTGTCACGTCCCAGAAGCGGGGGACCAGCGACGCGATAGTGGTCTTGCCGGCGCCAGAGCGACCCACCAGCGCAACGATCTCTCCGGGAGCCAACTGCAGGGATACCTCGTGCAGGATATCGGGATGATCGGCTGCATATCGGAAGGACACGTGCTCGAGGGCGATGGCGCCCTGCACCGGCTGCGGCAGTGTCGTCACTGTCGCAGCTTCCTGGACGGTGGGGCTGGTGTCGAGCAGTTCGAATACGCGACTGGCGGCGCCGATGGCTTCCTGCAGGTTGCCAAAGAGCGTGGCCAGTGAGCCAACGGCTGCGGCAACGAACAGCGCATAGAAGAGGAACGCCACGAGGGCGCCCGCCGTCAGCTTCCCGGCAAGCACCTGCACGCCACCCTGCCAGAGCACGGCGGCAACGGACCCGAAGGCCACAAATCCGACGACGCTGAAGAACAGGGCCCGTGTCCGGGCGCGTTGCACGGCCACCACCACGAGATCCTGCAGCAGGAACTGAAAGCGACGGGTTTCTTCCGGCTCACGGGTGAAGCTCTGCACGGTGCGGATGGCGCCGAAGGCTTCGTCTGCCATGCCCATCGCTTCTGCCACACGGTCCTGCACACCGGCACTCGCGCGACGCAGCGCGCGCCCGAAGGTGAGTGTGGCGCCCACCACGATAGGCACAACCGCAAGCGTGGTGAGTGCCAGGTGGGGATTGGTGATGACCATCATGAGCACGCCACCCACGAGGAACAGCGTCTGGCGTGACAACTCCGACATCCACGTGCCCAGCAACGATTGCAGCAGCGCGAGGTCACTGCTGAGGCGGCTGGTGAGTTCGCCCGTGCGCCGTTCGGTGAAGAAGGCGGCAGACAGGCGGATGAGATGGGCGAAAGTGCGTTCGCGCAGCGTGGCGATGATGCGCTCGGTTGTCGCCGATAGCAGGTGAATCTGGATGTAGTTGGCGAGCCCCTGGATCACGAAGACCGAAAGCAGTCCCAGGGCAATCCGGTTCAACACCTGGCGATCACGTTGCTCGAACGCGGCATCGAGCAGGAAGCGCAGGGCGCCCGGGAAGACCAGGCCGGCCGCGGCGGCGATGAGCAGAAAGACGAACGCAACGGCGAGGCGGGTGGCATGCGGACGCAGGAGCGGCAGCATCCGCGTGAGCGGCCGTGGCGATACGAAGCCCCGGCGCCCGGAGGGTCCAGCGCTCACGGTCGGCTCATCGGGTGATGGCCCGATCGATCGCCATCGCAAGGAAGAGCAGCGCGAGGTAGAGCAGGGAGTACTTGTAGACCCACCATGCCGGCCCCGTCCAGGAAACGCCGCGTCGCGCGGCCGAGAGCACCCGCAGGACACCGCCCATGAGGAGCGCGTCGAGGACTACGGCGGACAGCAGATAAAACAGACCGAACGCCCCGTACAGCACCGGAAGTACGGTGAGTGCGAGCAGGATGACCGTGTACCACACCATCTGGTACATCGTTTCGCGCTCTCCCCAGACGAGTGGAGCCATTGGCACGCGCGCGCGGCCGTAGTCCACCTGCTTGAGCAGTGCGAGCGCCCAGAAGTGCGGCGGCGTCCAGTAGAACACGATGAGAAAGAGCAGCAGGGCCGTCACGTCGAGCGAGCCCGTCACCGCCGCCCAGCCCACCAGGGGAGGGAAGGCGCCCGCTGCACCGCCGATGACGATGTTCTGTGGCGATGAGCGCTTGAGCCAGCGGGTGTAGATGAAGACGTAGAAGTAGAACCCGGCGAGCGCGAGCAGGCTCGTGAGCACATTGACGAAGTAGGCCAGCATCCAGGTGGCGAGCGTTGCGCAGGCAACGCCGAACGCGAGCACCTGGGTGGGTGCCATGCGCCCACTGGGAATTGGACGCAGGCGTGTGCGGGCCATGACATCGTCGATGTCGCGGTCCAGGTACATGTTGATGGCGTTGGCCCCGCCAGCCATCAGGTATCCGCCGATCATGACAAGCAGCACCGTGAGCCATGACGGGGAGCCTGCCGCATACATCGGCGCGGCCGTCGTGACCAGGAGCAGCGAGATGATGCGCGGCTTGGTGAGCGCTACCAGGTCGCGCGAGAGCTGGGTCCGATCCGTGTTCGTGGTCATGCGGGCGACCGGACCGCTCACGGCGTGCGCTGTGCCGCAGGGCTCGCCGAAGCGATCACGGAACGGCCGGCGGCGATGCGTGCGAGATAGGCCATGACGAAGGCGGCGGTCCAGATGAGCATGCCCGTCGCCTGGTGCAGCGAGCGGACCACGGCAGGGAAGCCGCCGGTGACCATCCACCCGGCCCAGACGATCTGCAGTACGCCGAACACCAGGGCATACCACGCCGCCGTGACGACCGCGCGGGGCTCACCGCGCTTGCGAAAGATGAACGGCAGGGACAGGAGATGCAGGACCAGCAGGTACGCGAGGATGCGGTGGGTGAGCTGCACGTGCTGGGCGCCACCACCAAGTGACCCCTCGCCGCAGAGGGGGAATCCCGCGCAGGCTACCGCTGCCCCGGGCAGCTTGGCGGTCAGCCCACCCAGCAGCACGACCACGAGGGCGAGCGCGGCCGCCGCCGTCGTGCCGCCGATGGCTTTGGGCGTGCCCTGCGCGAACCGAATGCTGTCGCCGCCCATGCCACCGGCTCGCACGACCGCAGCGGCCAGGACCGCGAGCAGCGATGCGGCAAGCAGCTTGTGTACCACGGTGGCCCAGGCCGGGTTGCCAGCGAAGACGGTGATGGCACCGAAGATGGCGGGCGCAATCCAGAGCGCTATCGACCAGAGCGCCGCCTTCCAGACGCCGCCGCGGGCACCGACCGCCGGAACGTCGCGATGCCGCCAGGCGACGAGCACCAGCACCGCAATGCTCAGGAGCAGCGCGAGGGCGAGATACCGGTGCGTGACCTCGATGATCAGGTCGATGCGCTCGAACGGCGGAATCCAGTAGCCGTAGCACTTCGGCCAGTTGTCACCACACCCCATGCCCGATCCGGTGATCCGGACGATGGCGCCGAAGATGATGTGGACCAGGGACACGGTAAACGCGGCCCAGGCCGCGTTGCGAACGGAAGCCGGTGCCAGCGATGGCGCGGCGGATGACGAGGACATGGCGGAGGGCAGAATCAGGGCAGGATCAGGGCAGGGCGAGCCAGGCGCCGTAGAAGGCGGCAGCCAGGCCGAAGACCGGGAGGACGGCCCAGAGAATCTCGGGCCATCGCTTGGGCGCCGGCACGGCGCTCGATACCGGAGGTGCGGGCAGCGCGCGAAACACGGCCCTCAGGATGAACACCTGTGCGACCGCACAGAGCCCCACGGCGATCCAGAAAAGCGCTGGGACGAACGCGGCAGGCACCGTCCAGGTGGTAAGGGGAGACATATCCTTGGGAAACTAGGGGATTGCCCGTGGCGGCGCACCCACAGGAGCCGTCCTGGCGGGGGCCGCGTGTGGCGCCGCATCAGGGTGCGGTGAGGGGAACGCACCCGTGCGGCCAGGCGTTCCATACGCTAGCATAGCGGACCATGTCCCCAACTCCCGCCAACCGCAGCACTTCACCATCCCCTTCTGGGGGTATGTCAGGGGCCCAGACGGGGTCCGACACCGCTCCGACTCTGGAGCTTCCCCGTCAGCTCGGTCTCTGGAGCGCCATCGCCGTACTGGTAGGGACCACGATCGGTTCGGGCATTTTTCGCTCGCCCGCCGGGGTGGCGGACAAGCTGCCGGGCCCCTTGCCGCTGCTCGCGGTGTGGGCGGCTGGTGGCGTGTTCGCCCTCTGCGGTGCGTTGACGCTGGCCGAACTGGCCGGTGCCATGCCACGCACCGGTGGGTACTTCGTGTACATCCGGGAGGCCTGGGGCCGTCTGCCGGCATTCCTCTATGGCTGGTCCGAACTCACGCTCATCCGGGCTGCCGCACTGGGGGGGATCTCGCTCACCTTCGGCGAGTACTTCATGCGCGCCCTGGGATACAATCCCTCCTTGGCTCCGTATGACAGCTACGCGCACTATCTGGCCGCCGGCGCGCTCGCGCTCATGGCGACCATCAATGTGGTAGGGCTCCGGTGGGGTTCCCTGGTGCAGAATCTCACCACCATCGCGAAGTACGGTGGCCTG
>CAZPJX010000012.1:28740-34869 GCA_964586985.1 uncultured Gemmatimonas sp.
GTGGGCACTTCACGCCGGCGGCTCCTCCGGGGAGTTACTCGGTCTCGGCCTTCGGCCTGGCCCTGGTGTCCGTGCTCTGGGCCTTTGATGGCTGGGGCGATCTCTCGAAGGTCGCGGGCGAGGTGGCCGATCCTCGGCGTACCCTCCCCAGAGCCATTATCCTCGGCACGCTCAGCATCATCCTGATCTACCTGCTGGCGAATGTGGCCTATCTGTCGGTGCTGACGGTCGACGAGATCCGTGGGGCGCGTCTGGTGGCGGCCGATGTGGCGCTCAAGCTGGTGGGGCCAATTGGAGTGACCCTGGTGTCGTTCACCGTCCTGCTGTCGACCTTCGGATCGGTAAATGGCTCGCTGCTCACCGGGCCGCGCATCTTCTTTGCACTGGCTGACGACGGGCTGTTCTTCCGGCAGGTGGCCGCCGTCCATCCCCGGTTCAAGACGCCCTATGTGGCCATCATCATGACCGGCTCACTGGGCGTGGGCTTCGTGCTGATGCGCTCCTTCGAGCAGCTCGCGGACATTTTTGTGACCGCGTCGCTCGTGTTCTATGTGCTGAGTATCGGGGCGATCTTCAAGTTGCGCCGTCGCCCCGACTGGAATCCCCCGGTCCGGACCCCGCTCTATCCCTTCGTGCCCGCACTTTTCTGCCTGGCCACGCTGTTCCTGCTGGGCAACGCACTGATGGACCCCGCGCAGCGCTGGGGGACCGTGGGTGTCCTCGGCGTTATCGTGCTGGGGATTCCGGTCTACTACCTGACGGTCGGGCGTCGGGGAGCCAGGCCGAGCTGAGGGGGGTGGGGCTGGCTCGACAACCCCTCTGCCACATGCGAGGTTTGGAGACGTTCGCGAACCTCGTCGATCCACCCAGGCTGCAGCCCCCTCCGGAGGCGTTCTCCGAGCTGGGGGCTACTTGCTTGCGGTCGGTCGGGTTTCCGCGATCAGCGTGCACGCTCCCCAGGCATTCCCTGGGTAGTCTTCAGCACGGTTCGTTTCCACCGTCCCCGGTTTCGGGGCGGGCGCCGTTTTCGAGCTCGACCGTCAGTCAACCCGCCGGTTCAGGAGATAGAGGAGTATGCGGCATTTGTGGCGAAAGGCAGCGTTGTATGGGGCGCTGGCGTTGGGCGCCATGCAGAGCGCCCAGGCACAGGGCGTGACCACTGGCTCGTTTGCAGGCAGGGTGACGGCCCAGAGTGGGCCCCTGGTGGGCGCCCGGGTCACGGCGGTACACGAGCCCTCGGGCACCCGCTACGAAGCGATCACACGCGCCGAAGGGCGTTTCACGATTCCGGCGGTTCGCGTGGGTGGTCCATACACGGTGACGGCCATTGCGCTGGGCTTTGAGCGCCACTCGCAGGCGGGTCTGCAGGTCGAGCTGGGTCGGTCCACCGATATCAACTTTGAAATGACGCAGGCCGTGGTGACGCTGACCGGGGTGGAGGTCACAGCCACCGGTGGTGCGATGAGTTCCCGCACGACGGGGGCGTCTACCACCATCACGAGTGAGCAGATCAAGGCCTTCCCGACCATCGGTCGCACCATCACCGACTTCGTGCGTCTCACGCCGCAGGTTGGGCGGTCGGGATCGTTTGCCGGTCAGGACAACCGGCTGAACAACATCACGCTCGATGGGTCCTACTTCAACAACTCGTTCGGCCTGGGCTCTCAGCCCGGTGCGCGCACCAACGTGGCACCCATCCCGATCGATGCCATCGAACAGTTGCAGGTGAACGTGGCGCCCTTCGACGTGCGTCAGGGCAACTTCACGGGCGCCGGCGTGAATGCCGTCACCAAGAGCGGCACCAACGAGTTCAAGGGGGCGCTCTACTACACCTGGCGTCACCAGGGCCTCATGGGCGACAGCTCGGCGGGCGTGGCCGTCAACCGCGGCACCTTCAAGTTCAACCAGCCTGGTGGCTTCATCAGCGGCCCGATCATCCGCAACAAGCTGTTCTTCTTCTTCGATTACGAGCAGGACGAGCTGACGCAGCCCGCGACCACCTGGCTGGCCAACTCGGGTGGCCAGGCGCTTGTCGGCAATCAGTCGCGCGTGCTCGCCTCGGATCTGACGGGGCTGAGCACGTTCCTCAAGGAAAAGTTCGATTACGAAACCGGCCCGTACAGTGGCTGGAGCCTGGGCACGCCTTCGGTGCGCTACATCGGCAAGCTGGACTGGAACATCAACGACCGGAACAAGTTCAGTTTCCGGTACAGCCAACTGGATTCCCACACCGATCAGCCGGTCTCGAACTCGACCTCGCTGGGCTTCGGCAACCGTCGCGACAATCAGAACTCGATGAGCTACCAGAACTCAGGGTATAGCATTCTCGAGAACAGCAAGTCGTGGATCGGCGAACTCAACTCGCAATTCGGCAGTGGTCGGTTCTCGAACCAGATCATTGGCGGCTACACGACCAACAACGAGAACCGCGGCTACAAGAGCTCGCCCTTCCCGCTGGTCGATATCCTGAACAACGGGACCAACTACATCTCGTTCGGGTTCGAGCCGTTCACGCCGGCGAACCAGTTGATGTACAACACCTGGCAGCTCCAGAACAATTTCACGGCCTACCTCGACAAGCACGAGGTGACCGCAGGTGTCACCTACCAGAAGTACCACTCGGACAACGTGTTCTACTCCGGATCGTACGGCGTGTATGTGTACAACTCGCTGGCCGATTTCTACGCCGATGCGAACTCGTTCCTGGCGGATCCCAACCGTACCACCTCACCGGTCACGCTGAACCGGTTCCAGGTGCGCTACAACAACATCCCCGGCAACACCGAGCCGCGGCAGCCCCTCGATGTGTCCACCTACGGGGCCTACCTGCAGGATGAGTGGCGGCCGATCCGAACGCTCAAGCTGACGGCCGGTGTCCGTTTCGATCTGCCAGTCTTTGGAAACACGGCATATCCCAATGCCCTGGCCGACCAGCTCACCTTCCGGGATGAGAACGGCAAGGCGGTGAAGTACAGCACGGGCAAGATGCCCAATGCCAATATCCTGTTCTCTCCGCGTATCGGCTTCAACTGGGACGTGTCGGACGATCGCTCGACGGTGGTGCGTGGCGGTACGGGTGTGTTCTCGGGCATTCCGCCCTATGTCTGGGTGTCGAATCAGATCGGGAATACCGGCGTGCTCACGGGTTTCGATCAGCAGTCGAACACCAAGGCCCGTCCGTTCAACCCCAATGTGGATTCGTACAAGCCCACCAACGTGACCGGTGCGCCGGCGGCGACCTACGAGCTAAACCTCACCTCGCCAGACTACACCTTTGCGCAGCAGTGGCGTACGAACCTCGCGGTCGACCACAAGCTGCCGTGGGGCATCATCGCGACGGTCGAGGGCATCTACGGCAAGGAGATGAACGGGCCGTACTACATCAACGCCAACCTGCCGGCCGCGCAGACGAAGTTCACCGGTGCGGACCAGCGCATGCGCTGGACCTCGAACCGGATCAACGGCAACGTGAACGCGAACTACGTCATCAGCAATGTGAACACGGGTTCGAACTACAATCTGGCGGCGTCGCTGACCAAGACCTTTGCGAATGGCCTCGTGGCGAAGACGGCGTACTCGTACGGTGTCTCCAAGAACTCCTTCGATCCGGGTTCGACGGCCGGCACCAACTGGAATGCCAACGGCACACCGAACGATCCGAACGCTCCGCCGGTGGCGTACTCGGAGAACACGCCGGGCAAGCGTTTCTTCCTGGCCTTGTCGTATCGCCGCGAATATTTCAGCTTCGGTGCCACGACCATCGGTCTCTTCACCCAGGGAGCGACGGCCGGTGTCTCGAGCTATTCGTTCAGCGCCGATGCCAATGGTGACGGCGCGTCGTCCAACGACCTGATCTACATCCCACGCAGCACGGCGGAGATGAACTTCCAGCCATTCTGCATCAGTGCGTCGGGTTCGGTGCTGTCGAATTGCGGCTCCGCCGTGCGGACCTTCACGGCGGCCGATCAGGCGGCGGCCTGGGATGCCTACATCAATCAGGATCCCTATCTCAGCAAGCGCCGTGGGCAGTATGCGGAGCGCAACGGTCTCATGCTGCCAGTGAACTTCCGCAGTGATCTGGGCATCACGCAGGAAATCTTCCAGAACCTGGGTGGCAAGAAGAACACGCTGTCCCTGCGCCTGGATATCCTGAACGTGGACAACCTGATCAACAAGAAGTGGGGATCGAGCTGGCGCGTTACGTCCAGCACGCCGCTCATTCCAACGGGTGCCGATGCCAATGGCGCGCTGGGCTACCGCCTGCGCAACATCGGCCGCGACCTGTTGAGCACCACCTACCAGCACACGGCGGGTACGGGTGATGTGTGGCGGTTGCAGCTGGGGGCTCGGTACACGTTCAACTAAGGAAAGGGAGGGCGGGGCGGCGCAATGCGCCGCCCCGCTTTCATTTCGGAAGGGGACAGGGGAGAGCTGGCTGGGAGGCAGGGGGCAGATCACCCCGCCGAGTGAGATAGTGACGGTGTAGGGCGAAGCGCATGCGGCGAATTTGGCGGAGTTCATCCAGGGCGGACTCGCAAGTGCCGATGGACGGACTCAGGCGCGTGGCGAGAATGATGTGGGTCTCCACCTCGAAGGCGCTGCCGATTGCGATGGCGAGGTGGCGTGCGGTGAGTCCGGGTGACGACTGACCGACACCTTCTGCGATATTGGCGGGAATGGACATGGCAGCGCGGCGGAGCTGATTGGCCAGGCCAGGCACCGCGCGCGCGGAGAGCCTCCTGGTCACCGCATGGATCTCGATCACGAAATCCATCGATCGACGCCACACCTCGAGATTCACGGGATCTTGCATGCCACATCATGCACTCCCGGACCCTCTCCATTCGTCACCAATTCCTCGCACACGCTCCCATTCTATTGCTCTGCCCCCCGGCCAGCTCTCTCCTGCTCCCTCCAGAAACAGAAGCGGCGCGGCGCGATGCGCCGCCCCGCCCTCCCTCAAAAAATCTTCAGATTGATATATTTCCGAGGATTCATCTTGATGTCGAGCACCAGGGCATCGATATGCGTCAGCAATGAGTCCATGCGGGTGTAGAGCGCCGGGTCATTCATCAGGCGGCCTGCGGTTCCGGTGCCGTTGGCGAGCTTGTCCATCACGAGCTGCGTCCGACTATTGGTCTCCCGCAGTTCACGCGACAATTGCTCGAAGTTGGCGGTGATCGCCTGAACGTGCGTGAGGCTGGAGTCGACCTTCGCGGAATCGATGCTGGCCAAGGTCCGCCGCAGTTGTTCCTGGGTCTTTGTCAGTTGCGCGGACTGCACGGTTGCCACGGCGCTGAGTTGCGCCACCAGCTTGGTGAGGTCGGCGACCGTCCGTCGGATATCCTTTATGCCGCCGTCCGTCACGAACTGCGAACGGGTCTCATCGGTCAGCGCGACCATGTTCGCGGCAATGGAATCGCCTTTGGTGAGCAGCTGTTCGGTGCCTGGCGTGCCCGGTCCAACAGGAATCGTATCCCCGCGGCTCATGTAGCCCTGTGCGCCCTTGACTGGTTGCAGGGCGATGAGCTGATCACCAAAAATGCCGTTGGGCTTGATCGAGGCGGTGGTGCCGGACGGCACCTGATGCGCTTTCTGGATCTGCAGGGTGACCGCAATTGTGCCATCGGGAATGAGTTGGACGGCATCGACGAAGCCCACCTGCACGCCGGCCAGCAGGACGGGCTGTCCCTGCTTGAGCCCTGCGCCCCACGGGAAGCGGGCGTACATCGAGTAGCCCTTCGCCAGACCGCCTCGTGCGATCCAGATGGTGCCGCCGAGTCCGAGGGCAATGGCGACCAGCAGCAGCAGGCCGACAAGCACTTCATCGCGTCGTTTGGTGGTCATGACAGAATACGCAGGAGAAAAATCAGGCCTGGATGAACGGCGCGAGCACGGCCGCCACGATGGCGTCGAGCACGAGGATCGAGACCGATGCGATGACCACCGCCAGAGCGGTGGACCGTCCGACGCCCTCCGCTCCGGCCTCGGTCACATAGCCTTCGTACGAGCACACGAACGCGATGGCCGCACCGAAGGAGGTTGCCTTGATCAGGGAATAGACGACCTGAAAGGCCGTGAACGACAACCGGAGTCCACTCAGGAAATCGGACGTCCGGACGTCGGTGG
>CAZPJX010000013.1:0-33904 GCA_964586985.1 uncultured Gemmatimonas sp.
AAGTCCACGAAGCTCTTCGACAGTTCCACCTTTCCACCGGATTTCGCTGCCCAGGTACCGCCGGTCTTCTCGAGATAGGGCGCAAGCCGCTCCTGCTGGAACACCCACAACTCACCACTGCCCGGCGCCAGTATCGCTTTCACATCCGACAGGTTCGCATCATCGCGTGCATCCGGGTTGAAGGGAAAGCGTGAGGTCAGCTTGTCCATCTGCGTGCAGAGCGCACGGCCACGCTCGTTGAGCCCCGTGACCTCGGCCGAGTTCCCGCCGCCACCACCACCACCGCTCGGAGCGGCCGCGACGACCACCCGGCGGCCCGGCGGACGCTGTGACGCGGCCGTCTTGAGCACGGCTTCCGCTCCCGTGATCGGTGCCAGCAGCAGTTGCTCGACCGGCGATGCCAGCGCACCGCCCACATTGCTGACATCAAAGCCTTGCGAAACCCGCTTGGCGGACACGCGAGCCTTCGTCACATCGCCTGCCGCTAGTTGCGCCGCCTGCACCAGCGCCTGCGTACTCGGCGTATCTGATGCCGGTGGCATGTTTGCCACCTGCAGCAATGCGCCCTGGAGACTGAGCAACCCGTCCATGTAGGGCTGATTCTTCTCCGATACGAACTTGTCGGTGATCTCTGGGGGCGTAACAGCATGAACGGGTTGGAACGCCTGCCGCATCCCCGAATCGACCGCGGTATTGACCGCCACGGTGCGCAGCACCTTCAGGAGCGGTGATTCCACACCGGCCAACTTGTCGAGCTTGTCCGCCGCATCTCGCACGGACGACGCGCGCACCACCGTCGCGCTCTGGACCACCTGCCGCCACGTGCGCACATAGTCCTCGGTATAGCGCGCCCGAAGCACGGCGACCACGGAGTCCCGATTCATGGCCTTCGAAGCCGTGGCATCACCCACCACCCACGTTTCTCCCTGGAAATAGCGATCCGCATTGCGGAACGCGTCATTCATGAACAACGCACCCTTGCTGCTGAAGGCACCTGCCACCTCAGGCGTGGCGGTCAGTATGCCGGGGGCCTGGGGTATCGCAACCGGTGGTGCCTGCTTGTTGGCAGCGCCGATCATGTTGACATAGATCTGCTCGGCACCAGTGAACCGCGAGAGAAAATCGCGCGCATGGCTGACCACTGACGCATCCGCGGCACGGGGATATGGATTGGTCGTCGGCAAGACTCCCGCGTAGTACTCGAACTGACGGCGGGCAAGCCCGGTGACGTCGGCATCGGTCTGCATACCGCGCTGCCAGCTCTGTAGCAGCACCGGAGCTAGGAACCCGACCGTACTGCTGTCCGGCGCCGTCGTGGTAATCAGGTAACCCTTGAGCCAGGCGTACGACACCGCGTAGTCATTGGCGGCCGTGGGGATATCCGGCAGCGCCTTGAGCGAATCGCGGAGCGCACCCCATGCGTCGGTGAAGAGTTGCTTCCGGAAACCATCGAACCACACGGGACGGGCGGCATCGAGCAGCGCCGGGCCGCGCCACAACCCGAAGCGCATATGGAGCGGTGGGCCATCCTGGTCATAGCGCTGCAACGTATCAAGCTGTGCACGCAGTACGTCGAGGCGAGTGAGCGCCTCTGCACTCGGGAATGCGATGGTGCCGGGTTGCGCCTGCACCACCGGTAGCGCCGCCACCGCACGGGCAGCATCTGCGACGCGCCCCTGCAACCCTCTGTTGCCAATCCAGGAGATCGTCACGCCCAGCAGGAGGAGGAGGCTGGCCGCAATCGCCGAGCCCAGAAGCAGGCGCCGCGTCCGCTGCACACTCACGCCACCGCGTGCCACCGACGCAGCACCAGTGTCCGCCAGGACCACGTCGCGCAGGAAACGATCGAGAAACACCCACTCCGGCACCTTGCGCCCCACGGCAGCCGCTGGTGCGGACGCGGTCGCGATCTCAGGTCGACGGAAAACCCCCGTGGCACCGGTGGGAGCCTGCGGGTTCGCCGCAGTGGGAGCGGCGCCGACATCTGTCACGACCACCGGCCGCGCGCCCGTAAAGTAGAAGCCACGCAGCTGCGGACTCGCCCCAAGCTGGGTCGGGCGACTCAGTTCCAACAGGAACTGGGTCGCCGAGGCCTGCAGTTTGCGCAGCTCCCGCGGGAGT
Organism: uncultured Gemmatimonas sp.; assembly: GCA_964586985.1. GTDB lineage: Bacteria > Gemmatimonadota > Gemmatimonadetes > Gemmatimonadales > Gemmatimonadaceae > Gemmatimonas. The sequence continues at coordinate 2,122 of CAZPJX010000013.1, forward strand.
TCATACGCCGCGTACCGTCGATCGAGCTGTGTTTCACGCCCCAGCAGATCGACGCGACGCGAGCCCACCGATTGCACGATCTCGGCGAACGCCGCCTCCAGCCGCGGCCCCAGGCGTTCGCCGTGGTTGCCCGCGCTGGTTCCCGGATCGAAGGCGAGCGTTGCGCCAAGCGGCGCGCGCAGCTCGTCTTTCGTGAACACGCTGACCCACGGCTCGAAGTGGGGGAGGCGGTCCATCTTGGTGAACATCACGTAGACAGGAAGCGCGAGACCCAGTTCGCGCGCCGCCTCGGCCAGGCGCAGGCGCATGGATTGCGCGAGCTGCTGCAACTGCTCGCCATTGCCTCCGGCATGGAAGAGGTCACAGGGCACACACACCACCGCCGCCCGCGGTGCCGCGACTCCCTGACCCATGGCAGCCGCAACACGCGGCGCACGCAGTGCCCGCACCACCTTCGCAAACCGCGGCGCATCGGCAAGCAGTCGACTCGCCAGTTCGGTAACCACGGCGTTCTGCATCGCCCACACATTCGCCGTCACCGTCGATGGCGGCACATCATTCACTCCGCTGGGCGCATCACCGGCAAGCAACTGCGGATCGCCGCCGGAGCGTGTGACCAGCGAGGTCTTGGCACTGCCCTCGGGGCCGAGCAACAGCACCATGGCGCGCGAAGCGAAGCCGCCACGCGGCAGACGTGCACGCGCGGCGCCAATCGCCAGCAGAACATCGTCACCCGGATCGAGAACGGGCTCCTGATCCGCTGGTCTGAGAAACCAGACGATGGCACCCGCTGCCACAAGTCCAAGGAGGACGAGACCGATCCGCAGAACCCACCGCGAGACGGTATCCAGCACCATCGAGCGCTCGAGTACCACAAGCACCACGATGAAGAAGAGCAGGACCGCGGCGGCAATGGTCCACCGGGTGAAAGGCTTGCGAGACGCCATGGGACGCGCGGTGGATGACGGTGAGCGCAGAACTCAGCGGGACGCCTGAGAGGTCGCGGCCGTCGTGGTTGAAGGAGCTGGAGCCAATGCACGCACGGCGTTGGTACCGCTGCGCAGGGTGAACAAGTAAGTGCCCCAGAGCACGAGGAGCAGGACGGCTGCGCCGACCGCCCCCATCGCGAGCGGGCGCAACCAGGGATCTCGGGCTTCTACCTGATCTGCCGGTGGTTGCCAATGCGGTGCGAGATCACCCGCGAGGCGGCGCATCCGATTCAATCGCTCGGCTACTTTGGTGGTGATGGCATGCAGCTGCCCGCTATCGCCTGAACCGAACTTGCCGCGAAATCCCAGCAGCAGACAGAGCTGATAGACCTCTAGTAGTTCCGCCAGTTCGAGACTGTCGGGCCGCGCCAGCAGCTGGTCGATGTGCTGGAAAAACCACTCTCCACCCATGTGTCCGCCGAAGAGCTCGTCCTGGAGCGGCCGACGGGCCCAGTCGGCAAGTGCCGGGAGGCGCGTGTTGAGCGCCGTCTCGTCCAGAAAGGCCACAATCGCGAAGATCGCGAGCCGTGCATCCTGCGCACTGTGACCCATATGCAACGCTTCCTGTTCGGCACGGGCCAGGAGTTGCATGATCTGCGCCCGAAATGCCGCCGCGTCGGGTACAGGTTGCCGATCAGCACGCAGGCGCACCACGGCCGTCAGCGCTTCCTGCAACGCATTGGCCAGTCGCCCTGATGCTGTGATCGTTGGAGAAGTCACACCACGTCCCCGGAAAGAATTGGATTATTGCGGCAGCAATACCGCCAGCTCGAGATAGGCGCCCGGCAGCCCTTCTGGGACGTAGACGCCCACCTCACGGCTCTCCTGCAACGACAGGGCACAGGGTCCGGCCATTGTCAGCTCGAAATACGTCAGATCCGGCTTCGGCGCCAATCCCGACGGTGGCGATGGGATGTGTACTGTCGCCAAACCATTGAAGGCCCGTCGCACCAACTCAAGGACAAACTTGCTGGCACAGGTCTTCGTCAAACGCTGCATGCGATCGATGAGTTCCGCCTGCCCCAGGTCCGCTCGTGCACCGAGGAACCACCGAGCCCCCGGTTCGAAACACCGTGAATCGGTGAGAGTGGCCACGTGAAGGAGGTCACCGGTCTGCTGCAGGGGGAGAATCAACGCGCGGGCAGAAATCACCACATCGAGATGCGCCCGCAGCAGACGCTCAAGCCCGTCGAAGGTATCCGTCAGCGCCCGATGATCGTAGAGCGGAACATCCTTCGGATGGCTGGTCATCGAAAAGGTACAGAGCGCACCCGCCAGACGAGCCAACTCGGCATACAACCGTTCGGGGTGCGCCCGTCGCGTGAGGATCAGGTGGCGCAGCGGGGCATCGGCGGAACGCACGGCGTGCAACAACCAGCGGGTTGCAAGCTCGTTCCCCATATAGGCCGCACTCCCGCCAGCCGCCCCCGACGGAGCCTGCGATAGAATGGCCACCAGTGCACTGCCTTTCGCCTCCAGCAAGGCGACAATCTCTCGGGTCAGTGAGAGCAACCGTTCGCTCGCCGCGATCTGAATGCAAGGCGGAATGAAATCGCGGTCGAGAAGGAATTGTCCTCTTCCGTCCCGCTTGAGGCGCGCCACGGGGAGCGCCACAAGATCATCGGTGACCTCGTCGTCGAACAGAACCCGGAGGTTGCGAGCGGCAAACCGAATGGTGAGTGGGTCGCCACCGGTCGACTCATCGACCACCACTTCGTCCCTCGGATGAAACCGCAGCGTGCCATCGCGTGCCGACGCTTGCACATTGGCGGCATCCGCACGCCAGGAGGCAAGGGCCAGGTAGACCACATGGCTGTCACGTGTCGGCGAAAAACGCTCGGCAACCGCTACGGACTCCGGGGCCTCGTCCGCATCGGGTAGGTGGAACACCGTCCCATCGGGCAACACCCCCCGCGCCTGCACCAGGGAGAACGTCCCGTTGTGCAGACCCTCTTCGTCTACCGTGATGGCCGAGAGACCGAAGGCGAACGGCACCATGAGGCCCAGCGTGCGGGCCGTCTGCTCTTCGTGGTAGCGGCGCTGCGCCTGAAAATGCTGGGGTGTCAGGTGCATGCCGTCTTCCCAGACCACACGCCGCGAGGGTGACGACGTCAGAGGCACGGACGCGGCTCCGGAGAACGGGCGAAAGGGCGAAGGAATCGCATGCGGACGCGATTGCGGTTAGAGGACGGGGCGTGAACAATTGAAGAATACATCGGCGTTCGAAATGTCGCGTCGTCATGGCGACGACCGGCCGCCGCCGCACGCATCACCCTGGCACCTCGCGACATGAGCGACGATTTCAACGCCCGCTACCGCTTGCTCAAGTGTGTGGCCGTGGACGACGGCCTCCGGACCCACAATGCGCAGGAGCTGGCGACCGGTCGTGTCGTCATGGTGCACTTGGCGGATGCTGCGGGTCCCGAGGATGTCGAGCGTCTACGGGCTCAGCTCGGCAGACTAGCCGGCAGCGACAAGAACCGCGTACTGGAGACCGCGACACTGCCGTCGGGGTTTGCGATCGTCACCGAGTTTCTCACCGGTCTGACATCGTTTCCTGCCTGGCTCGCCCAGCGCGGAACCGGCGGAGCGGGCGGTACGGAGGGGGCACGCGCGCCGGCGAATCCATCGGATGTGAGTCCCACGGTTCCCGTGCTGGGGCATGCACTGACAGCGTCGGAACCGCCGGTCACACTCGTCGGCACACCCGCCCTCGGAGCGCAGATCACGACACCAGTGACGACACCTATCATGCCACTGGCGGCGGAACCACCAGCCGAGGAGGCAGCATCGCCAGTACCGGTGGTGTCTGCACCCCCCGCTGCTCTCACACCCCCTGCGGCAGCACCCGCCGCCAAGGCACCTGGCGCCTTCACCCAGATGTTTGGTGCCCCAAGCATTCCCGCACCGCTGACCGAGGCACAGCCTGCCGCCGCACCACCAGCAGTGGCGCCCGCCGCAGCACCCCTGACAGCCAGTCTGTCCACGGACCCACCACCGCCCCCGCCCCCGCCCGTTCCGGTGGCGGCTCCAACAGCGCCCCCGGTCGCCACTCCACCTGGCGCGTTCACCCAGATGTTCGGCGCCCCCACTATTCCGGCCGCATCGATCGAGGCACTTCCCACTGTCGTACCGTCCGTCGTACCGCCTGTCGCGCCACCCGTAGCGCCACCCGTAGCGCCACCTGTCGCGCCACCTGTCGCGCCACCTGTCGCGCCACCTGTCGCGCCGCCTTCGACACCGGCAAAGGCCGGCGCACCGGGGGCTTTCACACAGATGTTTGGTGCGCCGAGCATACCGGAAAGTGTTCAACAAGCACAATTCAATGCACCACTTGCCGGACAGCAACAACACATATATACGCCACCAGCACCATTAGCACCTGCCACTCCAACACAGGGTCCGGGCGAGTTCACGCGGATGTTTTCCGCACCGGTCACTGCGGCGCCGCTCCCGCAGACTCCTCCTGCCTCGCCCGTTGCACCACCCCCGACTCCCGTCGCGTGGCCACCAGCGGCCGCAACCGCCACACCGGCCGCACCGCCCCCCATGCCGGCCCATGCGCAGCTGTTCGGAAGCGTCCCTTCCCCCGCGATCAACCCGATCGGCGGGGCAGCCGCCCCCGCTTCACCCTTCATCCCCCCCGCACCGATAGCAGCTCCGGTGTTTCCGACGGCGCCTCAGGTCCCCCAAGCGTCCCCAGCACCGCCATCCCCACTGGCATCGGCCGCGCCGCCCATGGGTAGCGGCCCAGGCATTCTGCCGCCCCCGATCTTCTCGGCTGGCGGGAGCACAACGCCCTTGTCTCCGTTCGGCGGCGCTCAAGGCACGGCCAGTGCATCGGCAACGGGGCCCAGCGATTTCACGCGCATGATCAGCGCAGCGCCGGCACCGGTAATCCCCGCCCCATCCGTCCCATCCGCCGCAGCGACTCCAGCGGCCACGGCCAGCAGGAAGCCCTCAGTGCCACTCGGGCTGGTCATCGTCATCAGCGTGGTCGTGCTGATCGCCTCCATTCTCGTGGTGGTCATTGTCATGCGGCCGGCGTCAACGCCAACGCCCATCCCCGCCGGAACAGCCCCGGTGGGAGCGCCTCCTGCGGTGCCGGCGGCGCCCACGGTCCCGACCCCTGCCGTACCCGCACTGCCGACAGTGCCCGCCCCCAGCGGCACCCCATGATCGTTCAGGTCACAGCACGTCCTGCACCGACCCCCTCACCGCAACACGATCACCAGTTCAAAGCGCGCATCCACTAGCTCAGCGGGTACATACACCGCCAGGTTGCGCGCTCGGGCAATCGCGTCCCAGGCACCGCCCGCCTTGCGGATGGCGAAGTACTGGAAATCGAGTTTCACCGGAACAGCCGACGGAGGCGCCGACACATGCGCCAACTCGATCCCCGGGAGCGCCTGCCGAATAAGGGTGTCGACCACATCGGCCGACCCTACCTTGCAACCCTGCATCACCTTCACGATCAGCTCCTGCTGACGCAGGGGCGCACTGACGGCCAGAAACCATTGCGGCGCATCGAGCCAGGCGGCCTGCTCAACCGCTACCGCATGCAGCGTCGGACGTACGGGCTTGAGCGGCAACGAGATGGCCGCATCCACCACCGCTCCGTCGAGCAGTTCAAACAAACGTCGCTCAAGCTCCGCGAAGCACTCGCCGAGCCGAAGATGGTCGTACGTCGGCAAGGTCCGCGCATCGGCTGTTGTGGCAAATGCAGAGAGTGCACCCACCAGCGCCAGCATTGCTTCCCACAGAGCTGAGGGATGCCCCAGCCGCACCTCCTGCAGGTGGCGGAGCGCCGGCAGATGGGTGTTGATGGTGTAGAGCAGCCAGAAACTGCCGACATCGGCGACGGAGAAATCTGCCAGATCGGTGTTCCGCTGACGTCGACTTCCCGCAAGAGATGCACTGCGAGCCGACAATCGCTCCACCAAGCGACGCATCATGGCCGTCAGGAGATCGCTGGCCGCAAGATCGAGCAGAGGCGGAACGAAGGTGTGATCGAAGCTGATGTCACCACCGGCAGACGCTCCGCTCGCGCTGCCCTGCCGGAGCCTCGCAATGGGCATCGCCGTATAGCCCTCGAGACTCTCACCTTCGAGCAGCAGGCGCAGCGTCGGCGGCGCGACCTGGATGGGACGCTCCGTCAGCCCCGTGGTCTCGTCACGAGCCAGTTGCTCGTCTGCATGCCACCGGGTGAGCACCGCGTCCCCCAGACGGGAGACATTGCGAGCGCCCGGCCGGTACTCCGGCACCGCCAGATAGACCAGCACGCTGCGCTGATCGGGAGCAAACGCCGAGGCAATCTCCTTGGGCGGTGGCGTCGGACCCGTTGCCGGCGCATCGAAGAGCAGGCCATCGGGAAACCGGCCACTGACGCGGTGCACCACCAGCGTCCCTCCCGTCAGGGCCGCTTGGTCGAACGCAATCTGCGAGATGCCCCAGGGGCAGAAGGTGAGCGCACTCACCTGAAACGCGAGTGACTCCTCGTGGTGGCGATCCTGCGCTTGCAGGTGCTGGGGCGTCAGCAGTACGCCCTTCGTCCAGAGAACCGGTGGCAAGTGTCGCATGCCCTAACGTATCGACGAGGCTGCATGGTCGTCAGGGTGACAACCTGTCCCTTGCCATCATCACACCGGCGCGGTGACGCTGGCTTGGTGATTCTGCTTGACATTACGCGAGGGGCGAAGAACACTAGGAAGTCCCTAATTCTTCCCGCATTCCCACCATTGGCAAGCTCATCGCGCCGGAGCATCATCACATGGCCGACAGTACCCAGAAGAAACTGGAGCGCGTTCGTCCCCCACGGATCCAGATCTCCTACGAGGTCGAAACAGGGGGCGCCATCGAGATGAAGGAGCTCCCCTTCCTAATGGGCGTTCTCGGGGATTTCAGCGGAAACCCCGCCGAACCGCTCCCGCGTTTGAAGGACCGCAAGTTCGTCGAGATCACGCCGGATAACTTCGACGACACCTTGGCGAGCATGAAGCCACGCTTACAAATCGCGGTGGAAAACAAGCTCTCGGATGATGAGAATGCCCCGAAGCTTGGCGTCGAACTGAACTTTCGCAGTATGGACGATTTCAACCCGGAGAACGTGGCCCAACAGGTCAAGCCCTTGCGTGAACTGCTGGAGTTGCGCACGGAGCTGTCCAACCTCCGTGCCAATCTGCAGACCAATGAAAAGCTCGATGAGGTGCTGCAGGACACCCTCGGCAATGCGGACAAGATGGCCAAGCTGAAATCCGAACTTGGCTTGGAGAGCTGATCATGGCCGATCCCACACGCGCTGCGGCGCAGTCGGTCACGACCGACGCCGAGCTCTCGCTTCTCGATCAGATCGTCGAACAGGGCCGCCTTGGCAAGGACGCCGAAGCCAAGAGCAAGGGGAAGGACCTCGTCAAGCGCTTCGTGAGTGAAGTGCTTGAAGGCTCCATCACCATCAATCGGGACACGGAGACGATGATCAATGCGCGCATCGCGCAGATCGATCATCTCCTCTCGCTACAGCTTAACGAGATTCTGCACCACCCCGAGTTCCAGCGTCTCGAGGCATCCTGGCGGGGACTGCAGTACCTCATCAAGAATTCCGAGACGGGCACCATGCTGAAGGTGAAGGTGCTCAACGTCTCAAAGAAGGATTTGCTGCGGGACCTGCAGCGCGCCCCCGAGTTCGATCAGAGTGCGTTGTTCAAGAAGGTCTACGAGGAAGAGTACGGCGTCTTCGGCGGCACCCCGTTCGGTGCGCTCGTCGGCGACTACTATTTCGACAAGAGCGGACAGGACATCGAGCTCCTCGAGAAGATCTCGAATGTGGCCGCCGCCGCGCATGCGCCGTTTATCAGTGCCGCGTCGAACGAGATGTTCAATCTCGACAGTTGGTCCGATCTCGAGACCCCGCGGGATCTCGCCAAGATCTTCGACAGCACGGAGTACGCCCGTTGGAAAGGATTCCGCGCCAGCGAGGATGCGCGCTACGTGGCGCTCACCGCCCCGCGCATCCTGGTGCGTGAGCCGTATGGCGCCGCGACCGTGCCCGTGGAAGCGTTCAACTACGAGGAACGCGTCGACGGAACGAATCACGACCATTACTGCTGGGGCAACGCCTCGTACGCCATGGCGGCGAATATCAACAAGGCCTTTTCCTTGTATGGCTGGTGCGCGTCCATTCGTGGTGTGGAGAGCGGCGGCCTCGTCGAAGGTCTGCCGGTGCACAACTTCCGCACCGAGTCGGGCGAGCTTGCCATGAAGTGCCCCACGGAGGTGCAGATCACCGATCGCCGCGAGAAGGAACTCGCCGACCTCGGTTTTGCGCCCCTGGTTCACCAGAAGGGCACTGCCAACGCGGCGTTCTTCTCGGTGCAGTCGGCGCAGAAACCCAAGGTCTACGACGACCCGAAGGCTTCCGCCGCCGCCCGGCTCTCGGCGCAGCTACCCTACATCTTCGCCACCTCACGCTTTGCGCATTACCTCAAGGTGATGATGCGCGACAAGATCGGGGGCTACACCTCACGCGCTGAAATCGATGTGTTCCTCAACCGCTGGATCCAGAACTACATCGCGCTGGAAGATGCGGGCGCTTCCATAAAGGCCAAGAAGCCGCTCTCGGAAGCACGCATCGATGTCGTGGAAGTACCGGGCAAGCCCGGAGTCTACCGCGCCGTCGCGTTCCTCAAGCCGCACTACCAGCTCGACGAACTCGCGGTGTCCATGCGTCTCGTGGCCGATCTCCCGCAGCCTGCCAAGTAGCACGTGCCCGCTCCACTCTGTTGTCTCGTCATTCACCAGTAATCATCCCGGAGAACAGCACACATGGCATTTGATACCTTCCTCAAGATCGACGGCATCCCAGGCGAAGCCACCGCGAAGGGTTTCGAAAAACAGATGGAGATCTACTCCTTCAGTTGGGGGGCTTCGAATCCGACCACCATCGGCTCGGGCGCAACGGGCATCTCGGCCGGCAAGGTTTCCATCTCGAGCTTCAACGTGATGAAGAAGACCGAAGCCGCTTCGGCTAAGGTCTTCTCCGCGTGTGCAACGGGCAAGCACATCGATACCGCTGAAATCACCATGCGCAAGGCCTCTGGCGACGGAGGACAGTTGCCCTTCCTCAAGTACAAGTTCTACGGCGTCATGGTTGAGAGCATACAGTGGTCGGGCTCGGCCGGTGGCGACGAGAGGCCGACGGAATCCATCTCGCTGGCCTTTTCCAAGGTGGAGATCGAGTACTTGGCGCAGGATACCAAGACAGGCAAGACCTCGGTGGCCGGTCAGGCCTCGTGGGATATCTCCAAGGTCACAACCTGAGCTTGGGCCGCGCCATGGCCACTGCGCAACAGTTCTATGCGGCCGGCCAGCTCGGCGCGGCAATCGAAGCGCTGGGCGTCGAACTCCGGAGCAATCCGGCCGACGCCCAGCGGCGCACCTTCCTGTTTGAACTGCTCACCTTCACGGGCGACTGGAGCCGTGCAGAGAAGCAGCTCGATGTACTCGCCGGCAACGGCCACATGGCCGAAGCGGGCACGATGCTCTACCGCTCGGCGATTACCGCCGAGCGGGTGCGTCAGCACATGTTCGACAGCGGCGACTTCCCCTCCGACGCCGCGCCGGAGCCCGTGACCGGCACCTTCAATGGGGAGCGGTTCAGCACCATTGAGGATGCCGATCCACGCATCGGCGCACGACTCGAAGTTATCGCAGGCGGCCGCTATCTCTGGATTCCGTTCGCACACATCGCCAGTATCGGCATGCAGCCGCCGAGCCGACTGCGCGACCTGCACTGGACCCCGGCCCAATTGCGCACCGGACCATCCGTGCGTGATCTCGAATTGGGTGAAGTGCTCCTGCCCGTCATCACGCCAGGTGCGGGACGCCTGAGCGACGATGAGCTACGGCTTGGACGAGCTGCCGACTGGGAAGAGTTGCCGTCTGGAGATTTCGCGCCGGTTGGCCAGAAACTGCTCCGCATTGACGACCGCCTTGTGCCGCTCGTCGATCTTCGGGAACTGTTGATCGACGCCTGAGCCGGCGGTCGCCCGCCACGAGGGCTGGGCAACGGTTGTCCCGATGTGTCGGCTCGCTCCGTTCTTGCCCCACTCCCTCTCGGTATGCCACTCAATTCCGAATTGCTCGCTACACTGTTGACGCCGATTGCGGGTGATAACCCCGCAGGTCGCGACTTGCGCTACGATCCGGCGTTCGATGCGTTCAAGGAAGAGCGGCGCGAAGACATCGCACTGCCCGGCAGTGATGAGGGCACTCGAAAGGTCGCCGATTGGAATCGCGTGGTCGCGATGGGAACGGATCTGCTGAGCAAGCAGACAAAGGATTTGCAGCTCGCGGCGTGGATGACCGAAGCCCTGCTGCGCCGCAACGGTTTCTCGGGCCTCCTCACCGGCCTCGAGGCGCTCCGCGGACTGCTTGATCAGTATTGGGAGTCGCTCTATCCGGAGATCGAAGACGGCGATCTCGAGCTTCGGGTCGGTCCGCTCGAATGGGTGGGCAGCAAGCTCATACTTGGCGTACAATCGGCGGTGATCGGCTCGGGTGGCGTGACGTACCTGGATTACGTACAGTCGCGCACGATTCCCCTCGAGAGCGCCATCACTGACGCGCCATACGAAGACCAGAAGGGGTTGCGCGAAGCACGCGCCGAAGCCGAGGGCTTTGGCAAGCGGATGCCCGAAGACGTCGATCAGGGCATCGAAGTCACCACGAAGGTGTTCTACAAGCCCTTGTTGGCCGACATCAATGCCACATTGGCCGCCCTGCAGGCACTTGAGAAAATCTCCGATGAGCGATTCGGAGGCGATGCTCCGGCATTCAACCCTCTGAGGAACATCGTCGAAGAGGTCCGTCGCTTCGTTGCCAGTACGCTGACCCGCAAACTCGAAACTGATCCCGATCCCGTCGATGTGATGCCTGAGGACGGCGAGTCTGGTGTGGCGTCGGTTGACACCGATGGCCCACAGACTCCAGAGCCCCTCAATCGTCAGGACGCAACGCAGCGCATTGCGGTCGTGGCGCGGTGGTTCCGTCAGCAGGATCCCACCAATCCGGCGCCCTACGCCATGCTGCGCGGCTTTCGTTGGGGTGAGTTGCGCGCGACTGCGCCCGATATCGACCCCCGTCTGCTCGAAGCGCCGGCCACCGCCATCCGTTCGCGTCTCAAGGCGCTGCTACTCGACGGCAAGTGGCCGGAACTGCTGGAAGCCTGTGAAGCACTCATGGCGACACCCTCGGGCCGTGGCTGGCTCGATCTTCAGCGCTATGCCCTCACCGCCTGTGCGAACCTGGGCGGGGGGTACGATGCGGTCGCCGCAGCGATTCGCAGCGAACTCCGTGCACTATTAACGGCAGTGCCGACGCTTCCCCGGATGACGCTCATGGATGACACGCCGACCGCAAACGACGAGACCCGTGACTGGCTCGAGAGCGACGCCGCGGCCGACAACCCCACGGTCGAGGCCGGTGACGCGGGCACCGGAGAGTCGGACGCAGCCGAGGACACCCCCTTGTCTGATGGAGCCGACGTCATGTCGGAGGCCATCGAAGATGACCAGACCACCTCACAACAGGGCGGCTTCTCCCGAACCACACGACGTGCGCGACCGCCACGTGCCCGAGATCCGTTCGATCTGGCACGCCAGGAACTCGCGCAGAACCGACCAAACCGCGCCATCGAACTTCTGACCACCGAGCTGGCACGCGATCCATCGCCACGCGGACGCTTTGTACGGCAAACCCAGATCGCGTACGTGATGGTGGAAGCCGGGCTGCACGCAGTGGCGCTCCCCATTCTTCGGAAACTCGTTGAAACCATCGACGAGCGAACGCTTGAGCAATGGGAGTCCGGTCCGCTTGTCGCGCAGCCCATCGCATTGCTCTACCGGGTCATGGGGCATATTGGCGACGACGAGAGTGCACGCTACGACCTCTACCTGCGAATCTGCCGTCTCGATCCGCTGCAGGCCATGGCGCTGCAGGCGCCCTGACGCCGGCATTTCGCCATTACCTGCCCATGGCCCGCACGGAACTTGATCGCAATGTCCAGCCATCGCTGCTCGATCGGCTCACCGACGAGTCGCCCCGTGAGGCTGGTGATAGCCCACTGACCCGCGAGGAATCGACACGTCGGTTTCGCGTCTCGGTGCAGCGCGATGTGGAACTGCTGCTCAATACGCGCCGGACCATCGTGCCCGTGGATGAGATGTTCACGGAAGTTCGGCATTCGGTGCACGAATTCGGCCTGCCCGATACCACCAACGCCGTTCCGGCTACGGCAGAGGGGCGTAAGCGCCTCACCGATGATGTGCGCGACACCATTCTCCGCTTCGAGCCACGACTCACCAACGTCGTGGTGCGGATGAGCGAGAGTGATCGGATTCGGACCCCGCAGGTCCGCTTCGCGGTGGAAGGCACATTGCGCATGGACCCCACGCCTGAGCAGATCGTATTCGATACGGTACTCGATGTTTCGACCGGAGCCTTTGATGTTCAGGACAAACCGTAGATGTTACATGTCGTTGATGTGGTCCGGTGCGCGACACCTGTCCCGGTGGAGTTCCGTCTGATGGATACGGTGTGATGCAGGATGATCTGCTGCTGTATTACGAGCGCGAACTGACCTACCTCCGCAAGCTCGGCGCGGAGTTCGCACAGCAGTACCCGAAGGTCGCGTCGCGCCTTCAGCTAGAGGCCACGCGCTGTGAGGATCCGCATGTCGAGCGCTTGCTTGAAGGCCTCGCGTTCCTGACCGCGCGTGTCCATCGGCGACTCGATGACGATTTTCCGGAGATCAGCGAATCTCTGCTGGAAATGCTGCACCCGCAGATCATCCGTCCGCTCCCGGCGATGTCCATTGTGGAGGCAGTGCTTGACCCGGCGCAGGGTCGCACCCCGGAGGGCTTTCATATACCCCGTGGCAGCGTCCTACACACGAAGCCGGTCAATGGCGTCCCGTGCATCTTCCGGACCGCTTACGACACCACGCTGTATCCCCTGCAGATTGCCAGCGCCGAATGGACAACGCCCGACCGAGCCGGCGGAGGCGCCCACGGACGCGACGCGGTGGCCGCGATTCGTCTCAGCATACAGGCGTTCAACGGGGTCGCGCTCCATGCGCTGACCATGGACGCGTTGCGTGTCCATCTCGCCGCGGACGCCAACGTTGCTGACACACTCTATGAACTGCTCGCGAACGCCTGCATACAGGTGGTCGTACGCAATCCGGATCGACCAGGAGCTTCGCCAGTGCTCCTCGGGTCTCGGGCCGTGCAACCCGTGGGATTTGGCAGCAATGAGACCATGTTGCCGCAGGCCACCCGCAGCTTTGCTGGCTACTCTCTACTTCAAGAGCTGTTTGCGTTCCCCGAGAAATTTCATTTCCTCGATATCTCCGGCGTCGGCGCGGCCCTCCGCAGTCTGGGAGCCACGGATCGTGCCGAGATTGGCCTGCTCATCGGAAGCTTCGAGCGCACCGAGCGACGGCAGGCGCTTGAGCTCGGAATTTCCGCACGCACCTTCCGCCTGGGATGCACCCCGGCCGTCAACCTGTTTTCACAGTCGGCCGAACCCATCCTGCTCACCGAGCGCAGCTACGAGCATCTCGTCATTCCTGATGCCCGGCGGCGACTGGAAGTGGAAGTCTGGGCGGTGGACGACGTCCAGCTCATCGAGCATGCGAACCGGACATCCCGGCCTGTGGCACCACTCTACTCGCATCGCCACGATCTTGCGTCCGGCGAGGCCCAGAGCGGTGACCTCTTCTGGCACACGGTCCGACGCACGGCGGGCTGGCGCACCGACCGCGGCACCGATGTCTACCTGAGCTTCTCCGATCTCTCCGGACAGTTGCGACTCCCGGATCAGGACGTGGCATCGATCCGGGTGACCTGCTCCAATGGGGACATGCCTAGTCGCCTGCCATTCGGTGCGGATGAGCGGGGCGATTTCGAACTCGTGAGTGGTGGACCGATCCAGCGGATTTCCGCTGTCGTGAATCCGACTCGTGCCGTACAGCCGACGCTCGGCAAGTCGCTGCTGTGGCGCCTGATTTCATCACTTTCACTCAACCACCTCTCACTCACCGATGCGCGGGGCGATGCGCTGCGGGAACTCCTGCGCCTCCACAATATCACCAACAGCCTGAGTACGGAACGGCAGATCGACGGCCTGGTTGGGGTCCACACGGAACCAGCGTTCGCGCGGGTCACCGCAGCCCACGGCATGACCTTCGCCCGCGGGCGCCGCATCGCGCTCGATTTCGATGAGGAGCAGTTCCCAGGCGGCGGCATGTTTCTCATGGCCAGTGTGCTGGAGCAGTTTTTCGCGCTCTATGCGTCGATGAACAGCTTCACGCAGGTAGCGGTACGCTCGAAACAGCGGCGACGCCCCGTTGCCGAATGGCCGGCGCGCGCCGGCTGGCGGACCCTCTTGTGATCGACCACCAGGAGAATGCCGGCACCGCTGCAGCCGAGAGCGACCGCCTCGACGAAGAACTGACGCATACGACGTACCTGGAAACACCAGCGCGTGAACAGGCCCGTCTGCGCCTCGAAGCAGTGCTCGAACGGGAAGGGAGTGGCTTCGAGTTCTTTCAGTTGATCCGCCTCCTGCAGCGCATGTACCCCGACCGTGACGCGGTCGGGGGCTGGTCGGATCCCCGCGGCGAAGTCGCGCGAATGTACGTCCCTCCTTCGCTCGCGTTTCCACCCAGCGAAGTTGCCAGAGTGGAGTTGACACCGGCTTCGGCACGCCGAAGGCGAAATGAGCGTAGCCCGGCGCGGGTGGGGGTTCGCTTTCTCGGGCTCACCGGACCACAAGGTGTGCTGCCGCACAGTTACACCGAGCATGCTGCGGGACGCAGTCGTGCCCGGGACACCGCGTTTCGCGATTTTCTCGATCTCTTCCACCACCGGATTCTCTCGCTCTTCTACCGAGCCTGGGAACACCATCACACTGCGGTGGCGACCGAGCGCGGGGATGAGGACCGGGTCCACGCGCACCTGCTCGACCTTATCGGCGCAGGCAATCCGGTGGGCCAGCGTCAGAGCACCCTGCACCGCAACACTCTCGCCTACTATGCCGGTCTCCTTGCATTACGCACGCGCCCGGCACTTGGTCTGGCTCAGCTCGTCTCTGACTACTTCGGTGTCACCACGACGGTCGAGCAGTTCATTGGCGAATGGCGCATGTTACCGGATGGAGGCCAGTTGTGCCTCGACGACGACGGCGCCGACGGCTGCCTTGGCCAGGCCGTCATCGGGAACGCGGTCTACGACCCGCATGCCCGTGTCCGTTTGCGACTGGGACCGCTGTCTCGCAAGCAGTTCGACGCCTTTCTTCCCCAAGGGAGTCATCATGGCCTCCTGCAAGCGCTCGCGCGATACTATGCGGACGGTGAGGTTGGCGTCGATGCGCAGTTGATCCTTGCTCGTGACGAGACTCCCGTTGCGGCGCTCGGTCTCACGTCGGCGCCACGATTGGGATTCGGGACCTGGTTGCGCAATCGCATGCCAGCCAGGGATCCCGACGATGTCCTGCTCCCTCTGTGTTGATGCGATCCGGGGCCTGGATCGGATGTGCCAGGAACTGCAGTTGCGCTCATGATCCATCCGCCTCTGCCGTCATTCTGAAGTCTTTCGCACCACCCTTCCTCTACGACCTTCTGCTGATGGAGTCGTCATGTCGGTGAATCTTCGCGGCCTGATTGCCAAGCTCAACGCACCGACCCGCAGTGCGGTCGAGGGCGCGGCGGGCCTGTGTCTTTCGCGCACCAACTACGATGTGGAGATCGAGCATTTCTTCGTGAAACTGCTCGATGCGACCGACAGCGACCTGGCTGCCATCCTCAAGCACTTCGGTGTCAATCGCTCGCGCTTGGCCGACGACCTTGCCCGCGCGCTCGATCGTCTGAAGACAGGGAATGCGCGCACGCCAACCTTGAGTCCATCCCTGGTGAACATGCTGCGGGAGGCATGGGTACTCGGTTCGGTCGAGTACGGAGCCCCACGCGTGCGCACCGGCCACGTGCTGCTCGCACTGCTGTCGGTCCCCGAGCTGCTCCGCGCCGTGGATTTCACCAAGGAGTTCGAGAAGATCCCGGCCGATGTGCTGAAAAAGGATTTCGTCACCATCACGGCCTCCTCCGCAGAGGCAACGGCCGAGATCGGGAGCATCGATGCGGTGGCCGCGGGTGCGAGCGCGTCAAGCGGCAGCGGCACCCCGAAGCCGGGGGCTGGTGGCCGCACGCCCAATCTCGATCAGTACTGTGTCGATCTCACGGCCAACGCCAAGAATGGCAAGATCGATCAGGTCCTCGGTCGCGATTTCGAGGTGCGCCAGGTGGTCGATATCCTCACACGCCGCCGGCAGAACAACCCCATCCTCGTCGGCGAGGCCGGGGTGGGCAAGACGGCCGTCGTGGAGGGGTTCGCCCGCCGCATTGTCGACGGAGACGTGCCACCTCCGCTGCGCAATGTGCGACTCCTCTCGCTCGATCTGGCCATGTTGCAGGCCGGTGCTGGCGTGAAGGGAGAGTTCGAGAATCGCCTCAAGGGACTCATTGAGGAAGTGAAGAACTCCCCGACCCCCATCATCCTCTTCATCGACGAAGCACACACCATGATCGGCGCGGGCGGCCAGGCCGGGCAAAACGATGCGGCGAATCTGCTCAAGCCGGCGCTTGCGCGCGGGGAACTGCGCACCATCGCGGCGACCACCTGGAGTGAGTACAAGAAGTTCTTCGAGAAGGACCCCGCGCTCTCACGACGTTTTCAGCTCGTGAAGGTGGAGGAACCCACCGAGGATGTGTGCTGCATCATGATGCGTGCGGTCGTGCCATCGCTGGAGAAGCACCACACGGTGCACATTCTCGACAGCGGTATGGAAGCCGCCGTACGTCTCTCGCATCGCTATCTGGCCGATCGCCAACTACCCGACAAGGCCGTCAGCGTCCTCGACACCGCCTGCGCGCGCCTGGCGCTCGGTCAGAGCGCCACCCCGGGGCCAATCGAGGATTGCAAGCGCATACTCGACGACCTCGCGCTGCAGGATCGCGTGCTGACGCGCGAACAGACCGCTGGTGCCGATCACTCCGAGCGCTTGCAGGCCATTGCCGAGCGACGCACCGTGGTCGAACAGCAGCTCGCGGAACTGGAGGGACGATGGAGTGCGGAACGGGATCTCGTGAACCGGATCCTCGAGACCCGGCAGAAGCTCGTGGCAGAGAGCGCGAATGCCGACCAGACTGCGGCGGACGCCCTCCGGGCTGAGTACGTGCAGGCGGTCGGTGACCTGGAGACGTTGCAAGGCGAGACGCCACTGGTCCGCCCGTTCGTGGATGCCTCCATTGTGGGTGAGGTGATCTCCGGCTGGACCGGCATTCCCGTTGGCAAGATGATGAGTGACGAACTCGGCACCATGCTCGAGCTCGAAAAGCATCTCGGTGCACGCGTCATTGGGCAGGATCACGCCCTGGTGGATATCTCACGCCGTGTCCGTACGTCGAAGGCGGGCATCGAAGACCCCAATAAGCCAAAGGGTGTGTTCATGCTGGTGGGACCATCGGGCGTGGGCAAGACCGAAACCGCCCTCGCGCTCTCCGACAGGCTGTTCGGCGGTGAACGGAACATCATCACCATCAACATGTCGGAGTTCCAGGAGGCCCACACGGTCTCCACACTCAAGGGATCGCCACCGGGATATGTCGGCTACGGAGAAGGTGGGGTGCTCACCGAAGCCGTACGTCGACGTCCCTACAGTGTCGTCCTTCTCGACGAAGTGGAAAAGGCACACCCCGATGTGCTTGAGCTCTTCTTCCAGGTCTTCGACAAGGGCGTGATGGAAGACGGTGAGGGTCGACAGATCGACTTCAAGAACACCATCATCATCCTGACCACGAATGCCGGCACGGATACCATCATGAAGCTGACGGCCGACCCGGAGACGCTCCCGTTCCCCGAGGCCATGGCCAAGGCACTCAAACCAGAGCTCGACGCCGTGTTCAAGCCGGCCTTCCTCGGCCGCATGGTGATCGTGCCGTACTATCCCGTGCGCGACGAGAACCTCAAGCAGATCGTGCGGCTCAAGGTGGGCAAGATCGCTCGACGTCTGCGCGAAACGCACAAGCTCGAATTGCAGCACGACGAAACGCTCATCACACAGGTGGCCGCCCGCTGCACGGAGGTGGAGAGCGGCGCACGCAACGTCGATAACATTCTCAGTAACACCCTGCTCCCCGAGATCTCACGACTGCTGTTGGCATCGATGGCGGAAGGTGCGCGGCCATCAGCACTTCGCGTCGGTGTCGCCGACGACGGGGATTTCACCTATGAAGCCGTGAGCAGCGCCTCCGCGTGAGGCACTGCGCACAGCCTGGACTCTCACCGAGGATGCGCTGACATGGAATGGTCCCAGGCCAACCGTCCGTTCCGGCTCAATACGCCGCTGGGCCGTGATGTCATGCTCCTGGCGTCCTGGGAGGGTGAGGAAGCAATCTCCTCACTCTTCCGCTTCACCGTCGTGGCCTGGAGCAGGCGGCACGATATCCAACCGAAGGAACTGCTGCTGAAGGGTGTATCGCTGGATTTGCGATTGCCCAGCGGAGCAGATCGCAAGCTCCACGGTGTGGTCAGTCGGTTCGTCCGCGGTGAGATCGTGGCCGAGGGTCACATGTCGTATCTGCTGGAGATCGTGCCACCGCACTGGATGCTCACGCTCGGCAGCAGCTTCGACATCTTCCAGAACAAGACGGCGCGCGATGTCTGCGACGAGCTGCTCACGGGAACTCCCCATGAATGGAAACTCGTACGCACCCTCGATCCGCGCCCCTATTGTTTTCGATACCGCGAAAGTCGATGGACCTGTGTCTCCCGCCTGGCTGAGCAGGAGGGCATCTGGTATCGCTTCGACCATAAGGCCGGGGAAGCCAAACTGGTCCTCGGCGATAACACGGCCTCGGCACAGGAAGCCTGGGGCGTAGAAGCCTTGATGTGCCTTCCCGATACCAATGGGAACAACTTCTCGAAGCCAGTCGTCACGGAACTCAACATCGAACACCATCCGTACACGGCGAAAACGCAGGTGCGGAGCCTCAGTGAATTCCTGACCGGCAACAATCTCCTTGGTGAAACCAGCGGTGCATCAGAGGTGTTTTCACCGCCGGCGGAATTGCTCTGGTATGAGTACGACCAGCAATTGACCGCGCACCATACGGGCATCAATCATTCGGGCGGCGAGACGCCCAGTGATGTCAGCAAGTTCCAGCCTGATACCAAGACCTATTCCCGTATTGGGCAGGAGCGTTCCGAAGCCGACGCCACCCGATATATCGGCCGCTCCTCCTACGTCGGGCTCGAGGTGGGGGCCAAGACGCGGGTGAAAGGACGCAGCGAATCGAAGTTCGATGGCGACGTCTTCATCACGCGAGTGCAGCACAAGGGATCAAACGGCGACTATGTCTCGGGCGAATCGGAGGCGACGTACGAGAATACGTTCGAAGCCATCCCCATCTCGACCCCGTATCGTCCGCCACGCCGAACGCCATGGCCACGCGTGGCAGGCGCTCACGTTGGCACCGTAGTCGGCCCGCAGGGCGAAGAGATCTACACTGACAAGCACGGACGGGTGCAGGTCGTGTTCAAGTGGGATCTCGAGAACTCTACCAAACTGGAACGGTCGTGCTGGATTCGCGTGGCCCAATCCTTCGCGGGACAACAGTTTGGCATGGTCTTCCTTCCGCGCATCGGGCATGAAGTCATCGTTGATTTCCTCGATGGCAATCCCGACAATCCCGTGGTGGTCGGGAGTCTCTACAACAGCGCCAATCTTCCGCCATGGCCGCTGCCGGCGAATAAGACGCAAAGCGGCGTTCGCACCAAGAGCACCTTGCAAGGCGGTGCGGAGAACTACAATGAGCTCCGTTTTGAGGACAAGAAAGGCAACGAGCAGATCTACGTGCAGGCCGAGAAGGACCTCGATACGCTGGTCAAGAACGACGAGACCCGTAAGGTAGAGCACGACCGTACCACAACCATCAAGAACAACGAAACCAAGACGGTCCTTGAAGGCTACGAACACACGACCATCGAGAAGGGCGAACAGGTCATCAAGGTCAATGACAACAATCGTATTCTGCACGTCGAGAAGAACCACACGGTCACGGTAAACGGCAACGAGTCCATCTCGGTAACCGGCAACCGGGATATCACGGTGAAGGGCAATCAGTCCCACAAGATTTCGGGAGATGATAAGGTCACGGTGGAGGGGAAGCAGAGCATCACCATCACTGAAGACGAGACCTTTGTGGTCGAGAAAGGCAATCAGTCCCTGACTGTCAAGAAGGGCAATATCGACACGAAGGCGGAGCTCGGAAATATCGGCACCAAAGCGGCCCTCGGAAAAATTACGCTCGAGGCCATGCAGAAGATCGAGCTCAAGGTTGGTGCCAACTCCATCGTCATCGATCAAAGCGGCGTCACCATCAAGGGCATCATGGTGAAGATCGAAGGCAGTGCCATGGCACAAATGAAAGCACCCATGACACAGGTGAATGGCGATGGGATGGTGATGGTGAAGGGCGGCATCACCATGATCAACTGAGGCCGCCGATGACAACCCCTCCCGTGATCGCCCCCGATCCCCTCGCCGCCTACCCGGCCCCCATGCGCTGGCTGCTTGAGCGTGCGGCTCCGGATGACGATGCCATCGCCACACTGGATCCGCGTCTCCCACTCGATGCCCTGTACTCCACGTGGATCACAAAGGAGCTCTTCCCGAGTGCGCTTCGCCTCATGGTGGCCGTGCTCCCGGCACGCGAAAGTGTCTGGTGGGCGTGGGTTTCCGCGCGCTATGTCACGCAGATCGACAGCGGTAAGCCCGCGACGGCCGATGTGCACAAGACCCTCACCGCCATTGAGCAGTGGATCGTGCGTCCGGAAGACGACGCGCGACGGGCCGTATGGGATGCCGGCTCTGCCGCAGGAATGGACACCCCGGTGGGCATGATCGCAGCGGCCGTCTTTCTGAGCGGGACCTCCCTGGCACCCACAAATGTCGCACCAGTGCCGCCTCCACCGGGCGCCGCGATGCCGTTGGTGGCAGGTGCCATCCTGCTCTCCGCCTCATCGGTCCAGAAGCCCGAACAGGTCGCCCCCACCATGTCCGCTTTCGCTGCGCAGGGTCTCGAGATCATCAAGCGACTCGGCGGCTGGGATCCGGCGCTACAGCTCGCCTTCGATACCCATCAGCGTCTGCAGCAGGAGTACACCCGAGCCACGGCACCAGCCCCCGCGAGGTAAACCATGCCCCCCGCCTCTCGCGTAACCGATATGCACGTCTGCCCGATGGTGACACCACCCGGTATTCCCCATGTGGGCGGTCCCATCGTGGTGCCTGGCGCGCCGACAGTCCTGATCGTCGCCATGCCTGCGGCAACCATCGGAAGTATGTGTGTGTGTGTCGGCCCACCGTCCAGCGTCATCAAGGGCTCCGCCACCGTCCTCCTGTGCAGCAAGCCCGCGGCCCGCATTGGCGACAACACCGCGCACGGTGGCGCCATTGTCACGGGAGCACCGACCGTCATCATTGGCGGTTGACCGGCACCCCAACACCCCCGCCCCCCGCCCACGCCCCACGCTCCCCACACTACGGTCAGTCCGACCTGGACGGCCCCCGATACTCACAGCCCGATGTGCAGGTCTCCCGCACGATAACAGCGGAGAGAGTAGGCAAGGTCGGCGTGAGCTGCTCCCAGATCCACACCGCCAACCGTTCGCTTGTCGGATTCTCAAGACCCGGGATGTCGTTGAGATAGTGGTGGTCGAGCCGATCATAAATCGGCTTGAACGCATGCTTGATGTCCGCGAAGTCCATCACCCAGCCCAAGGTGGGATCCAGCGGCCCACGGACACGCAGCTCAATGCGGAACGAATGCCCATGCAGTCGCGCGCACTTATGGCCCGGCGGCACCTGGGGAAGCCGATGAGCGGCCTCGATCGTGAATTCCTTATGGATCTCTACCAAGTCGATCATCCGTCAATTCTAGCGATCGCCCGCCGTCCACGGGTATCCTTGTATGGTTTGATGCCCTCGCCAACGCTGTCCGGTCACCATGCAACGCGCCGTTTCCTCCCCCTTTCCAGTCGGCACTCGTCGAGCCCGGTTCGCCATCGCCGGTGTCCCTATACTCGGCCTGACCCTTCTCGGTGTGGGCTGTGCCTCGCCCCCTCCACCACAACCCGAGAGCGCGCCCGTACAGATGGCGCCCCCAGAAGATCCTGCGCCGGTGGTGCGTGACGGACTGCCATCGGGATTCACCGACGGGTTCAATGCCGCCGATTTCCGTGCCCGGGCGATCGCGTTTTCTTTGCAGTGCATTCCCACAGTTGCACGGCTCCGTGCGACCGGTCGCTTCGGAGCCGCAGCCTCCGCTCCGCGACAGATCTTCTGCGAACGTGACGCCGACGGCGTTCCAATCGGCGGCGTCTTCGACGCAGATTCGGCATACCGTACCTCAAGACGTCTGACGGCAGTACGTCTCGATGCCGAGCGACCAAAGTACCTGGCCACGCTCGACACCGCGCAGATCCTGCAGCGTGCGCGCCTCGCGCGCGATGTCACCCGATCCATCACACCCGCCTGGAACCGTCTGAAGCGGCCATTCTCGGTGATTCCACTGACGCTCGCCGATGGCACGCTCGAGGGGTGGGTCATTCCTCGGGCAACACGAGCCAACACCATCGTCCTGGGTGGCGATGCCGCCTATGTCTTCACACCTGCCCCCTCACCTGGTACGGTCGTCGCAGGCACACCAACCGTGCAGCAGATTGTAGACCGCAGCAAGTCGTGGAAGCAGGTTCGACTCCCTGCCAAGGGACCGGTGCACATCACCAGCGCCGACTCCAACGTACCCGCGGTCGCCGACCTCGCGTCGGCTCGATATTTCACGAACCTCGGCAGGGAGGTGACCGTAAGCACGGCGACGGTCTCCAGTACGCTCGTGCCAGGCCTCGACCCGACCACCGGAGCACGTGTCGTCTGGAAGCACACACCCCTTCCATCGCGGTAAGAGCGCCGATCAGTACTCCAGCCATCCGCTGATGCCATCCCAAATGGCATACAACCCGAAAGCCAGTAATGCGGCACCTGCAACTCTCCCCTGGAAGATGGCGAGGGGGTTCCCAACCAGTACCGCTATCCACAATGCGCGTGTCAGTGTCCGATGTCGTGAGGATAACGGGTTCCGCGTGCTCAGCGAGGAAAACGCCGCTACCCGCTGGAGCTGCCGGCGACCCCAGGTTCCAAGGGCGATAACGAGTATGAGGAAAAGCCCGGGAATCACGAGATCGCCGTTCGACGTACCGGGAATGATCCGCAGTGCGTGGATTGCCAACACGGTGAGCCCAAACCCCACTCCAAATGTGGCAATGGCGGCCCGTTCGATCGCTCTCGTCTGAAGGAGGGCCACCTGCTCACTTGCGCTGCGTTCTGTCAACATGCGTGAGTTCTCCCTGATCGGCTCAACTGACATACCATTTGATCATGGTGGTGACGAACAACCATCCGCCCCACACGATCAGAACGGTTCGTGCCACCTGTGTACGAGTGAGCTCCGACACCACCCATCCCATGCCGTAGACGGTCAGACCTACGCCATACAGCCTGATCGCATCGAGCTGCAGCAGGAGGTGATGCAGGGGACGATTGGTCGTTTCAGAAACAAGTCCGGCAAAGTTCGTCAGTGTCTGACCACTTGGGTCTTCAGTCAAGCCCAGCAACGCGTTTCCCACGAGTGCTGCCATCAACGCAGCAAGTTCCGTCACGAACCCCACCGACAGTACCACTGCGAGCACGGCACGAGTACGCATGCGCGCACCCTGCATCCACACACCACCCATGATCGGAAACGCCATGATTGCGTAGAGCAACAGGGCCATTACCATCTGCATGACCAGATTCATGAGGAGCCGGTCAGGACGACGCGCCGCTGGATACTGCGCAAAGAGCCAACAGGTCCGACACAATGCCGTGCCAAGCAACGGCACCCAGAGATGCGTCCCTCGGGCGATCGCCTCGAACCCCGCACGCGGACTCACGAGGACGTCAATGGTTGCATCGAGACTTCGCGCCACGGTTCGTTGAGCCGTCAGCGCGCTGTTCGGGCCTCCACCGGCTGCTTGATCCATGGGCCTGATGGTGTTGGAGGATGAGTCGATGACGAGCGGACAGGCTGCCAGTACCTCGTACTGGATGGCATCACCGACGACGGTCTCTCTCACTACCCGAACCAGTCGCGCACCCACCGGGCTCTCGGATGGATCTGGGTGTGGTATCAGTGTGAGGAATCATCGATGATGCGCATCCGGTATGCGCGATCGTCGCGGTCAACTGCCATGCTGCCGCGACGATGCTGCTCTCGGTTGCATCCGCCCGGGATCAGGTCGGTTCGGGGCAACAACCGATGGTTGAGACCCAACAGGTACCGTGCCAGAGGGTATGCTCACAGCCGATACAGCTCATCACCTTGGTCAACACTTCGAAGCATCCGCGTTGTGTGATGAACTCCGCCCCGCCGAACGGCTCGCGGTCTTCGGCCTCGGCCATGACACCGGCAGGATGGTTTGGAAGCGCTGCGCGGACATCTGCGTGGAGTGCCTCTCGAAAGTGCGGGTCTTTCCAAGCCCGCACGGTAAACTCTGAAGACATAGTACCTCCGTTGGAATTGATGCTGCGCAGGGAATGCCGGCGCGCAGCAGGTGTGACAGGTAACGCACCGGGACGCCGGCTTCTCGGTCAATCTTTCGGCCGTGGGATTCACCCGGCGCGCCGCACATCGTTCGACGTACGAGCGTCCTCTCCAGGCGCAGACCTCCGCAGTACATCCCGGGGGCGACCTTCTGCCACGATCCGACCCTGATTCATCACGAGCACCCAATCGGCCTCCTCAACCGCCGAGAGGCGGTGCGAGACGATCAGACGAGTGCACCCGAGTTCCCGAATGGCGCGATTTACCTGCCGCTCGGTTCGCACATCGAGCTGGCTTGTGGCTTCATCAAGCACCAGGAAGTCGGGTCGATGCAGCAGCGCACGTGCAAGGGCGAGGCGTTGACGTTGCCCACCGGAGAGTGACATCCCTCGATCCCCGATCTGTGTGTGGTAGCCGAGTGGCATGGCCTGGATCTCGGGATCAAGGCAGGCCAGTAAGGCAGCCTGCCGAGCATCCTCGAGGGAGGCGTGCGAGTGACCGAGGGTGATGTTCTCGAGGATCGTTCCACTGAAAACATCGAGATCCTGAAGAACGGCACCTGACCGTCGTCTGTACGAGCGGGTCGTTTGCTCATTGAGAAGCTCACCGTCGTGCATCACTTCTCCTGCCGTTGGGACCCACAGACCAAGCAGGATTTTCGCCAGCGTGCTCTTCCCCGAACCAGTCGCACCGATAAGTCCCAGCGTCCCACCTGCGGGAATGGCACAGTTGATCCCATGCAGGACCAGTGGCGCCGATGAACCGAATCGAAACTCCACATCACGACACTCGATGCGTCTCCCGTTTGGTAGACGGCGGGGCGGTAAGCTGGTGGGCATTGCCGTGGCGCCCTCCTCGAGCGATCCAACCTCCGGCGCGGAGTCGAGCACATCCATGATCCGTTCCATGTAGGCACCAGCGAGGTGGAGCTGCTGGGCCGATTGCAGTACGGTGATGACGGGTTGGACGAAGGACGTCACCAGCGTGATGGCTGCAAGCATTGCACCGAGCGACATGGCTCCAGCTTCGACCTGTTGCATTCCAAGGAGCAAGGCGCCGATTGGCGTCGCCAGACGGATACCACCAAGGAGTGCCTCGACCCTCGTATTGAGCATGGCCGTCTCGAACGTCACATCCTGATGACGCGCAAATGCCGACTGCCAACGAGTGAGCAGGGCAGCTTCAGCAGCCACGGCTTTGACATACGTAATGCCAGCCAGGGCCTCGACCGTGCAGCCGTGTTCATCGGCCCGTGCCGCGAGCGTCTGTGACGCCAGATCGCGCTGTCGGCGTATCGCGAACCCGATTATGCCAGTCTGCAGCACCGCTGACATGACGGCGAACGCAGCCAGCGGTGGGGCAAGCACGATCAGCAAACCGAGATAGCCCAACACCATCGGGGCGTCGAGACTCGTCATGACCAGTTGCGTCGTGAAGAGATCCCTGATGGCCGCATTGCTATTCAGTCGAATCAGGAGATCACCAGTGGTCCGCTGCAGGAAGAACCGATGTGGCAGTCTCAGCAGGTGATCGAAAAAGCCCGTGGAGGCATGTCGGTCGGCGAGGCGTTGCAGCCTGGCGATGAAATTCCCTCGCACCCACGC
Source organism: uncultured Gemmatimonas sp. (assembly GCA_964586985.1). GTDB lineage: Bacteria > Gemmatimonadota > Gemmatimonadetes > Gemmatimonadales > Gemmatimonadaceae > Gemmatimonas. The sequence continues at coordinate 28,470 of CAZPJX010000013.1, forward strand.
CAGCGCTACGCGCGTGAGTGTGATGGACAACAACGCGACCAGTATCGTTGGCCATCCGTAGGCCCGCCAAGTGGCCGATGAGTCGACCAGCACGGCTGTCGTGACGGGCACCACAAGGCCGAAGAGCTGCAGGATGAGGGACGCGACAGTGGCTGCTCCCAGATAGCGTCGCACACCAGCAGGAGTGAACAGCCATTGCAGATACCGCCACAGGTGTCGTTCGGGTGTACCGGGATCCGGCCGAAAGGCAGGATCGGTTTCGAATTCGACGGCAGTTCCCGAGAAGTCCCGAGTCAGTTCGGCATTGGGGACCGTGCGAGTCCCGAATGCCGGATCGACGATGCCGCTCTGCGTCGGCGTGATCCACTCTAGTACGACGAAGTGCTTATCGCGCCAGTGCAACAAGGCCGGGAGCGATATCCCGTGGAGCTTCGAGGCAGGTAGCTGGTGCACTCGATGCCTCAGTCCTTCCTCCTCGGCCAGATGAAGCAGGGCGGTCAGCGAGACGCCATCACGACCAGCAACGATTCGTTCACGCAGACCATGCAACGTGGTATGCCGTCCGAAATGCGTAAGGATCATGGCGAGGCATGCCGGACCACAGTCTGCATCGGAGAGCTGCCTGATGGCCGCAATGCGTCGGATCCGCATCATCTCGCACTCATGGCAGGTAGTGTGAACGTGAGCACATCCACCACGTCGTCACCCGCCAACTGCAGCAACCCGAGCCCAATGCCAGCCAGCCCGGTCATCAATCCGGGAGTCTCGATGCCTTTGGGAATGCCACAGAGGGGGCCCGCCTGCTCGATCGAGTCGAGTATCCATTGCGCGATGTGCGGATGACCGTGTACCTCATCGGGTACGATGCCCGAGCGACGCGCCCGCTCGACGAGAGCAAAGTTGCCCAACATGCCGTGGCACAGGGAATGATTTCCCTGGAATCCCCGTGCGCAGGTCTCGCGCAGCGCGTACGAAAGATCCTGATGCAGGTCGCTCCCGTTCCGGCGCGTTGTCTCGAGGATTTCAAGACGAGCCAATCCGATGCCCGGCGCCCCATGACACCAGGCGTTCATGGTAGGCGGGCGCTCTTCGGAAGTGCGACTGGCGATTTGGCGATAGTCGGGCCAATAGCCGCCCATTGCGTCGAAGCATGCACGTTCGTATCGCATAGCCTGCGTCGCAACCGCACAGTAGTCCGGCCGCCCCAGGATCTGGCCGGCCCGGTGCAGGGCGAGCGCCATTCCGGAGGCGCCATGAGAGAAACCGGTGAGGGGCTGTGTCGCTTCGACCCGCGTTCTCCAGCCCACCCCAATCGGCTGCGCCTCGGCTGTGGCGACAAGATGATCGCAGGCCCTCGCCACCGAGTGTGAGAGAGCGGGATCTGGTTGTTGCTGAAGTAGTGTGACAGCCACGAGCACGAATCCCGCGACCCCGGCAATGACATCGAGTTGCTCATCCTGTTGAATGTTCTCGGATGCCCGCTGCAGCAGTTGTGAGGCCATCAAAGCGTATCGAGGTTCGTCGAGCACCGACGCCGCGTGAGCGAGCACGAAGGCGCTGCCGCTCAGGGCATGGTACGCCCCACCCATGAACGGCTGGAGCGCCGCGTGACTGACCTGGGGCGCCTTCTCACCTGCCTCGAACATCCGGACGTATCGATGCACGCTGGAATCGAGGACGTCGCATGCGAGTGTGCCTGCGGATGAATGGCCAAGCAGCCTTTTCGCTTCCAGCAGGAAGAGCGCAACACCGAGTCGACCATTGTAAAGGTCATCCCCAAGCGGCTGCAGCGACCAGTGCTTATCCCTGACGAGCGACACCCCCAGCCAGCCTACCTCGTCCCCCTTGCCGATGGACAGCGCGACAAGGCGATCCGTCAGGTGTCGAGCCATCTGGTGGGCTCTGTGATGCAGTTGAGCGGAAGTTTGGGCCTGCTTATCATGTGGACCGCCCGTCAATACGCCTGGTGCGTGGCGAATCTGTGCCGGTACGGTGTGCGTTTCTGCATGAAGCGTTGCCAACGCCGCGCGAATGAACCAGCTCTGTCGTTCGCAGTCGGTGGTGCTCAGCGTCTGAATGCGCCGCAGCACATTCGCATGCGCCGTTTCGGCAAAGAAGTCCTGGATCTCCTCGCCATCTGAGGTCCATAGAGAGGTGGAAGCGGGGCAAGTCGTAAAGTGAGGGATATCGCCGCGCCAGAGATCCTGCAGCTCATGCTGCACGACACGGCTGTACCAGGGCCGACCGTCCAGCACACGCCAGAGCGTTTCGAAATGAATGTCCCGATCAACCGCATCGCGGAGGAGATCAGGGTGAAATGAGTCCCGCAGCAGTGTCGCGTAGAGTTTCGTGTGCCGGAGGACGGCGCGCACCGAAACGTTCCGGAAAGCGTCCAGCAGACCTTCCGGTCGCAGCAGGTCCTCCCGACGGTCGGCCATGCATCGATAGGCGGCTTCGAAGCCCTGCACCAAAGGCTCCGTATAGGCTGCCGGATCTATCGGTGTCTCTGCCAGCTGCGGTTGGTTCTTCGCGGCCGCCATGCGAAGCCGAGCACGCCCGACGTGCATGGTATCCAGACCAATCTCCGACAGGACCGGCTGCTCATCCGGTAGCAGTTGATCTGCCTTTCCGCCAACACCACTCAATTCGATGGCATCGCCATCGGCGTTTTGGTAACTCCAGGTGGGCAGCAGCCCCACCCGCATGACCGACTCGTAGTAGGGAGTCCAGGCATCGATGGCGGCTCTGCCTGAGGGATTGCTGGACGATCTCGCCGAGTCTGGGGACGCACTGACACGGGGATGAAAGAGCGCCTCAAGATCGACGAGGACCGGCGTACTGCCGCAGGCAATGAGATTCTCGAGATGCATATCGGTGGCATCGAGCACGTAGAGCAGCGCGAGCTGCATGCCCAGACGCCGATAGAACGTCGACACGTCTTCAATGGAAGTGCACTCCTGATGGGTGACGTAGGCACTCCACCCATGGTGTTGGCGTGCCAGATACGTGGGCATGACCATGGTGTGATCGCCGACCCCGGCAGCCAGCCAGGCGAGCAGGCGCTGGTAGGCGATATCGACTGAAAGCGCGCGGGGCTTGTAGACAAGGTGGTGGCCCGTCGTGAATCGAAGGATCGCGACATGGCGCCCGTCGTGGTGTCGGTCTCCCCCACCGGGGAGGATCTCCTCCAGTACGCCCAACCCTCGCCCCTGCAACACGGTCCGTTCGATGTCAGACCGGTCGGCCACCAGGCGCTCGGCGACTTCGCACCAGTGCTGCACCCATTGCGCAGTGGCCTGCCGCAGTGTGCGGAGGAGCACCGGGTACTCCTCGAACAGGGCGCCACGCAGATCGGGACTGCGAAGCTGACGGACAAAATCCTGAAAGCGTTCCTCGCTGCTGCCGCCCGCCAACTGGCCGCGCAGGCGCATGACATTCAGCTCCAGGACGAGGACTGGTGAGACGCTCTCGACGCATACGCGAGCGAGTGCCGGTGTCGCAAGCTCGACATAGCGACGAGGAGAGCCACACACCGCCTCGATCCCATCGATGCGATCGAGTCGACTCATAAGCGCGCCCTGGGCCTCGACCAGCTGTGGCCATGCAAGAGCGAGAAATCCCATGAACGGAGCCAGGGACCCACGGTCCTGTGCCTCCTCACCGTCGTGATCTCCGTGCGGTGATGCGATCTCACACCACGCAGGTCGCATTCCTTGTGTCGGAGGAACCCACGCCCCTTCGATATCGAGCAAGCGATGCACATCGGACTGGACGAAGCCCTCGGCGGCGAGCCGTTCGGAGAAGCGCTCGGGGTGCGCAGACGCGGAGCGGTCCCGCCAGCGGGATTCTCTGCGTCGTACCGATGCCGGTACCTCTGATGAGATAGGCAGCAACTCGTGCGAGCAGTGAGTTTTTAGCAGATGGCCACGCTCTCGCAGGGTCAAGGCGCGAGCATAGGCTTGGGGGCTCAGCGTGGAGACGGACATGAGGGTTTCGTTGAGTGGGTGAGTGTGCTGCGGTGCGCAGGAGACCCTGCACACCGCAGCGAGTGGTCACGATTCCCCGGTCGGCTTGCACGCGGCGCGAGTCGTCCACCAGATGGTGATGCAGCTGACCGTGCAATAGGGCGCATGCTCCGTCAGTCCCTGACAGCCCTGCGAGAAGCCTTGACAGCACCCAAGACTCAGCAGCCACTCGGTGGACTCTCCACCGGCGATGTGATCAAGCGACTCTGGAGCGTCCGCAGGGCGGCCCGCCGGATGCGGTGTGAGCGCAGCCTGTGCATCAGCGTCGAGCGTGGCCCGGAAGTCCTGATCTTTCCAGGCGCGAATCTGTATGTCGGTCATGAGTGATTCCTCGTGGACTGGTCATGTGAAAGCGTTGCGCCGGGATCTGGTTTGGAGGGATCGGCAGCGCGTACGGCGGCAGTGCGTGAGTACCATGCCCCTGACCTGTCACCGACTTGTCATTCTCCGGCGTTCAATTCATTTGGTGGGCGATACCTGCACCTCCGCAGTGTGATTTCTCGGGAGGGGATCTCAAACCGGCGTATGTGTCACGTCCGGAAACATTGCCGATGCCAATCATTTGAGCGATATTTGATGATCACTTGATCGGAGTTCGGATGCCCACCTCGACGCCCCGTAAAAAGCCCTCCGCCCCCGCGCGTCCCGTCGCCAAAGCATCCGCGAAAACGCCCGTCATTGCGCGCAAAGCGAAGCCGTACGCGGGCTTCGCCGACATTCGCCTGCACCGGCTCGTTCGCGATTATGCGCCGCACGACGTGATGGACCGCATCGCGATAGTCCGACGCGGCATTCCTGCGACGGCCGTAACGGTACTGGTGGACGCTCTCTCGCTCTCGAAAGAGCAGCTTGCGGCCGGCATCGCCATCCCCGTACCAACCCTGAATCGCAAACTCCGGGCTCACACAACCCTAAGCGCAACAGAGAGTGAACGCGTAGCCGGGCTGATGCAGCTCATGAGTACGGTCGAACAGTGGACGGCGGCGCTAGGCAGCAGTGTGCCTGCCGGGTTTGTGCCCATGACATGGCTCGGCCGCTGGCTCACCACCCCGAACCCTGCGCTCGGTGGCGTGCTCCCTCTGAACTTGCTCGATACGGCGGACGGACGCGCGCTGGTTGGCAGCGTCCTCGGCAGCCTCGAGTCAGGGGCATACTGGTGACATCACCAGCCTCTCCGGATCCGGTCGTCCTCTTTCGCATCAGTGCCGACACCCCGTCATACCGTGCAGATGATCGCAGCGGGGCAGGCGCCAAGAAGACTGGTGGGCGCTGGAACCGCCCGGATACGGCGGCTCTCTATACTGCTCCAACACGTGCGCTGGCATTCCTCGAGACGCTCGTGCATCTCGCGCCCGCTGGGCCATTTCCCTTCAATCGCTATCTGGTCGAACTACTCGTGCCACGCGCGAG
>CAZPJX010000014.1:0-20232 GCA_964586985.1 uncultured Gemmatimonas sp.
GCCCCGCCGAACGCCACACCCGCACTCCAACCTGGTCCGAGGCAACGCCGGAGGGCCGCTGGCGGCCCTACAGCTACGAAGAGGTCCTCGCGCGCGACAAGGTGAGCCTCGATCTCTTCTGGCTGCGCGACGAGAGCCTGGAGGATTCCGCGAGCTTGCCCGAACCGCACCTGCTCGCGCAGGAGATCGCCGACGACCTGCGTTCGGCGCTCGCGCAGATCGAGGATGTGCTCGGGGATCTGGAGCAGCGGGTGAACATCGACGGCATCGGTGAGGCATAGACCGTGAAAACGGCGGAGCGGGCCACGATCGTTGCGGGGAGGACGACTTGGGAACGGGCGCCCAATGGAATAGTTCAGCGCACGATGGACCCGCGACCGGACCTCCTATGAATCGACTTGAACTCAAGGCTCCCCCTCCGCTGGTAGCGCTGATCACGTGTCTGGCGATGTTTGGCGTTTCACGCCTGACGCCATCGCTCACGTTGCCGTTGCCGTGGCCGTGGCGTTTCGCGGCACTGCTGTTGGTCGTGCTCGGCGTGGCCACCGCAGTGTCCGGCGCCCTGACATTTCGCCGGCAACACACCACGCTCAATCCAACAACACCCGGGGCCGCATCCGTCCTCGTGTCCTCCGGGATCTTTCGCTACACCAGAAACCCCATGTACCTCGGGTTGCTGATCGTGCTTGTGGGCATCGCGGTGTCCCGATCAAATCCGACCACGCTGCTCTTCCTGGTGGCATTCGTGCTGTACCTGACCCGGTTTCAGATCATGCCAGAGGAACGGGCCTTGCTTGCAAAGTTCGGCTCGCAATACGCCGACTACATGTCCACCGTTCGGCGCTGGGTGTAGTAGTCATTCCGCGAGCACAACGCTCTCCAGCGAGCACTCGGGAAGGGAGGATTGGGGTTTCGCACAATGCATAGCGCGATCGGGAGGGAGTCCCGATCGCGCTGCCCTTGCCGCCATTCCACTTTGGTGGTGCGAATTGCGCGGCTACGCGAGGCGCCGCCGCCCAGCCACTGCCAATCCCATGAGGCCGGCCACCAGCAGTGCCACGTTCGCCGGCTCCGGCACGGCCGTGCCAGGCTGACCAATGACGGTGCGTGTGAAGGCACAGTCGGGGGTGACGCCGTTCGGGCAGGTGCTCGCCAGCCTAACCCACGTGTCCAGGTTGTTCCCATCCGCGTCATACCCCCGCACCAAGAACTGAACCACCACACCGTCATATTCATAGGTCCCCGGCGGGGCGATCCCGCCGGTGGGCGTGAAGGTTCCAAACATGAAGTCGAAGGAGCCTCCCGGCTGCATGCTGAAGGCGGTGCCGGCTATTGGGGATAGGTCCGCAAACGTGAAATCGTACGGCGGCCCGTTGTTGCACACCGCCGTGAAGGTTCCGCTACACCCAAATCCCACAGTGAGCCATGCAGAACTGTACGAAGCGAACGCGACATCTGGTCCTGATGGGTTGCTGGAGAGGTACCCCGTTGGTGGCATGAAGCTTTCGCCCAACCCGAAATAGGTATCGGGTGATGTCCCGTCGAATACGAGCGCGGGTGCGTCCAGCCCGAGTGTCAGCCGTACCCAGATATCCCAGCTAGTGGTTGGTGTTCCCGCCGGGGCGGTTGGCTCAATGAATGCGGCCGTCAGGCCGGGCCATGGCCCCTGGGCCTGGATCGGGGTTGCGTTGAACGTGCCGATCGCCAGGCATGAGAGTACGACAGTCACAGCCGAGGAAATGCGGTTGGCACGGCGCGATGAGGGTGTTCGTGTGAGGGTCATGGGAATGCCGGTGCTGAGGAGGAGGTGACTTGGTGGCCAGCGGTGAGCGGCTGCACGGATGGTCGAGGGTCTTCCCCAGCAGCAGCAACACCGAGGGCGCGATCGGTCCGCATGTGGAAAGGCGCAGTCCGATCGGGAAGTCCCTCACTGCGGCCGCTCCGGAAATCGCCAGGAGGGCCGCGTTACAGCATGGGCATTGGAGTTACACTCTCTCCGACATCACCATTACAAGAATGCCAACGCGCCCGCAGAACTTGGCGTCGAGCAACGCGATCAGGATGTCGCCCGGAATCCCGGAAGGTCTCCGGATGTGTCTCCGAGCATCCTCGCTCGAGCGTTGCCGCCAGGATCCCAGGCCATCAGGGCCATGACAGGGTGTCACCCGCGGCTTGGTGAACGTGCCGTTCTCCCGGCGCCATGTTCCGCGACACGCCAGGCGTGCCGGTGTAGCCCATCATGGTCATGAGGAACCGCATGCTGGGAGACCACTCCATCGGGTGGCTGGGTCAATCGACCCGGGCCGCCGGGCGCGCGGCGGCGCAGATTCACCCTGCACTACCGGCATGCACGCCAAGCCGGCAACCTCAGCTCATGAATCTCTGCAGGCAGCATGTCCCCAGCCCCGGACCTGACTTTGAGCTCGCCCCCCGATCCTGACTCGCTCTCCCCGGATCAGCTGCGGGCGGCGCTCCGTGAGGCGAACCAACGTCTGGCAGAACGGGAGCGTCATCTCGAGCTGATTGAACACCTGGCTGGTATTGGTAGCTGGGAAATCGATCTCGACCGGGATTCCGTTCGCTGGTCGCGCGAACTCAAGCGCATGCATGGCTTCGACGACCAGACGGCTCCGGCACGACACTCGATCTTCATGGAGCAGGTGCTCCACCCGGGTGACGTGCAGCTCGTGAACGAGAAGATGTCGGCCCTGTCCGCTGAGGAGCCGGTGACGGTGGAGTTTCGGGCGCGGCGTACCGACGGGGAGATCCGGCTGTTCCAGGCGCGGGGGTTGCTGGTACGAGGCGAAGATGGTGCGTTGAGTCGGGTCATTGGTACCTCACTCGACATCACCGACCGCCGGAAGATGGTCCTTGCACTCCGTGCGAGTGAGGAAAGTTATCGCACCATCTTCGAACATGCCTCCGACGCGATGTGGGTGCATGACCTCGACACGGGCAACTTCCTTGCGGTGAATCAAGCCGCCGTTCACATGTACGGTTTCTCGGTGGAAGAACAGCTCGCACGAGGGGTGGCGGGAATGAGCGCGGGATTTGCCCCGTTCCGCATCGAAGACGCGCTTCCATTCATTTCCGGCGCCGCGCAGGGCGTCCCGCAGCGCTTCGAATGGCTGGGGCGGCACAAGGACGGGCATCTCATCTGGGGTGAGGTGAGACTGCGGAGGGTCACACTGAACGGTGTCGAACGCATCCTTGCGACCGCACGCGATATCAATGACCGCGTGAAGGCGGAGGTGGCACTGCGTCAGGCCAATGAGGCCCTCGAAGAGCGTGTGAAGGAGAGAACGGCACAATTGGAGCTGGCCGTAGCAGAAGAGGCATCGGCGCGAGCCGCGCTCGCCGAGAGCGAGGAACATTTTCGTCGAATCATCGAAGGGGCCGCCGATCTGGTATTCATCTGCGATCACCAGGGTGCCATGACCTATGTGGGGCCTTCCTCCATGGCGATGCTTGGCTTCACACCCGCTGAGCTGATGGGGGCTACGCCCGACGTTCTATTGCATCCGGACGACCTCAGCGCCACCATGGACGATCTCCAATGGCTCGCGGAACATCCTGGTGAGCCCGTCACGAGCACGTTCCGCATGCGCCGCAAGGATGGGACCTATCTGGTGATGGAGAACCTCGGCCGCACACTGTCGCCGCACTCCATCGCGGATGGTGTCATCGCGTTTGGCCGAGACATCACGGGACGGCGAGCAGCCGAGGAAGCCCTCGCACGGGCAAAGGAGGAAGCGGAGCGCGCCAATCGCGCGAAGAGCGAGTTCCTGAGTCGCATGAGCCATGAGTTGCGCACGCCGATGAACAGTATTCTCGGATTCGCGCAGCTTCTTGCTCGAACCGACCTGCCGATGCAGCAGGGCAAATCGGTGCAGCACATTCTGAAGGCTGGCAAGCATCTGCTGCATCTTATCAACGAGGTGCTGGAAATTGCGCGCATCGAGGCTGGTCGGGAGCAGTTCTCGTTGGAGCCCGTGGCGCTGGCTCCGGTGCTCGAGGAGGCACTCGGCCTGGTACGTCCACTAGCCCAGCAGAATGGCGTGGCGCTACATGGTGGGCCGTGGGCTGCGGACACCTTCGTGCATGCGGATCGCCAACGCCTGGTGCAGGTGCTGCTCAACCTGCTGAGCAATGCCATCAAGTACAACCATCATGGTGGCTCAGTGCACCTGCGGTCTGAGATCACCCCTGAGGGTCGCAGCCGCGTGCAGGTCACCGACACCGGGCGTGGCGTGGCGCCCGACAGACTTGATGAGCTGTTTACCCCATTCGCGCGCCTTGGCGCAGAGCAGAGCGATGTGGAAGGCACCGGGCTGGGACTTGCGCTCTCCCGTCGGTTGTGTGAGGCGATGGAAGGCTCCCTTTCTCTTGAGAGTTCGACCCCTTTCGGCAGTGTGTTCGCGGTGTCCCTCGCCACGGCGGAGAGTCCGTTGCGGGTATTCGAGAGTGGCACGCATATCGCTGCTGTCACCACGGGGCATCCGCCAGCGACGCTGCTCTACATCGAGGACAATCTCGCCAACCTGAGTCTGGTGGAGACCATCCTGCTGGCTCGCCCGGGCTGGCGTGTGCTGCCCGCATTGCAGGCCCAACTGGGCATCGAGCTCGCGCGGGAGCATCGACCGGACGTGATCCTGCTGGATCTTCACCTGCCCGATCTACCGGGCGTGGATGTGCTGCGGCGTCTGCGTGCGGATCCGCGCACGGCGGAGGTGCCGGTGGTGATTGTGAGCGCGGATGCGACCGCTTCATCCGTGGAACGACTACGCGTGATGGGCGCGGATGCCTACCTGACGAAACCCCTCGACGTCGATGAGTTTCTGCGGGTCGTCGATCGCTTTGTCCCTCGCACGCACGCACCGGCATGACGATCCCTGCAGCCCACGACCGACTGGATGTTCGTCGGACGCGCATACGATCCTGTACTCTGCTGCTTGTCGACGACGAGTCCAGCAATCTGGATCTGTTGGAGGCGACGCTCGAAGCGGACGGGTACACCCGTCTCGTGCGGACCACCGATGCACGGGAAGTGATGGAGCTTGTCGCGTTACACGATCCGGATCTCGTCCTGCTCGATCTCCATATGCCCTACCGTGGTGGTCTCGAGGTGCTGCAGGATCTCGCCCCTCAGCCGGATGGCGGCATATACCGTCCGGTATTGGTACTCACGGCGGATGTGACTGGGGATGCGCGGGATCGCGCGCTGTCACTTGGTGCTCGGGATTTCGTCACGAAGCCCTTCGACGTCACCGAGGTGCTGCTCCGGGTGGAAAATCTGCTCGATACGCGGGTCCTCTACCTGAACGAACGCGCCGCACGGGAGCGTGCCGAGCGAGCGGAGAGACATGCATTGGAACTGCTTGCAGAGGCCCAGTTGGCGACTAGTGAGCGGGAGCGACTGTTGGCGGTGGTTTCACACGATCTCCGCAATCCATTGGGTGCAATAGCCATGTACGCCGAGATGCTGGGTAGCCTGCAACCCGACGAGCCCGCAGAAGGCGGGAATGCTCGTGTACGAGCCTATACCCGGCGTGCCCTTTCATCGATCTACGCAAGCGCCGCTGCCATGCAACGCCTGGTCCAGGACCTGCTGGACGCTTCGACACTGAGAGGTGGGGCGTTGCGCGCGGTTCGTCATGCCGTGCCGGCCTGTGAGCCGGCGGAACAGGCAGTTCGTATGCTGCTGCCACGAGCAGAGGCCGCAGGGGTTCACCTGCTTCTCGATGCGAGCCCTGAACTGGTGCAGATCGACGGCCCACGAGTCGCCCAACTTCTCAGCAACCTGGTCGCAAACGCCCTGACCGCCACCGAATCGGGCGGGGTTGTGCGTGTACGGCTTCATCCCAACGCCGACGGCATCGCGCTTGTGGGTACGGTGACGGACACCGGCCGCGGGATTCCGCCGGAGGAGCTCCCCCATTTGTTCACCGCGTTCTGGCGCGGCGACCGGCGCGACCGTACTGGGGTGGGCTTGGGGCTCTGGATCGCGCGCGCCATTGCCGAGGGGCATGGGGGAGACCTGACTGTCACGTCAGAGCGTGGTGTCGGATCGACATTTACCTTCGTGTTGCCGCTTGTGGAGCGGGATCGGCGCTCCGAGGACTGACGGCCAGCCCGCGACTTATGACAACCCCTGCGACGAACCCTGCGCGCATCCTTCTGGTGGAGGATACTTCCGCCTACGCTGAGGCAATCCAGCAGACGCTGGAACTGGAAGGCCACACGGTGTTGATCGCCAGCCGAGCGAGTGAGGCGCTCGCTCGGCTTCGTACCGAGAAGCCAGATCTCGTGTTGCTCGATCTCGGATTACCGGACAAGGATGGCTACCACGTGCTCCAGGAGCTACGTGCGCGCGGCATCGACTGCCCGGTTCTCATTCTCTCGGCGCGCACCCTCGAGGCGGACAAGGTGCAAGGGTTCCGATTCGGCGCGGACGACTACGTGACGAAGCCGTTCGGAGCCCTGGAGCTCCTCGCACGCATCTCGGCACTCCTGCGCCGAGTGCGCCGTGGAGAGCCGACGCACCCGCCGTCAGCGAGTCTGCGAATACTTGAGGATGCGGAACTGAAGGAGCGGTACGGGCTCACCCACCGGCAGATAGCCGTGGCGCGATTGATGGCAGAGGGGTGTACGAATGCCGAGGTGGCGACGAGGCTTTCCCTCAGCTTTTTCACTGCGCGGAATCATGCGGAACAGGTCATGTTGAAGCTCGATGTCACCAATCGTTCGAGCGTCGCGCAGAGGCTGTTGGATGACGGTTCGACCATGAGCTGAAGCGTTCCCGAGGCACGGCTTGTGGCGGCAGGGAAAGGCAGACAATGGCAGATGATGGCAATCGAATTGAGATGGTGAGGTGGCGTGCATGACCCCTGTCAAATGACTCGGAACAACTGACCCATGTGCGAGTGGGAGATCGCGGCGATCATGTGCCACGCTGCGCGACGGACATCGCCACCGCGCGGCGCTGCAACAGTAAAACACTCCGCCGCTCATACCCATGCGAACCAGCAGCTACCTCCTGACGCCGGCGATCCTGGCGTTCATCACGATGACCTCCGCCGCTGCATGCAGCGAAGAAACCATCGCGACACCGGCTGATCCCACTGATGTGGTGACCCTTCCCGACGGCCTGTCTCGTCAGTACGGCAGCGCCGTGCCGCTCGGCAACGGACAAGCGCGCACCTACATCCTGTTTGACAGGCAGCAGCAGGGGCGTGCCATCGAGCTTGGTGTGGCACTCTCACCCGCAGCCCTCGAAGGGCTACCTGCTCCGATGAACATGCCACCGGGTAGCGACTCCGGTCATGCGCACGTCGACTCCCATGAATACCTCCTGCCGATGCCGTCGCAGAACAACACGCCATATAAGCTCATGGAACTGAACTGGAATCCGCAGGGTCACGAGATCCCGGGGATCTATACCGTTCCACACTTCGATTTCCATTTTTACACCATTTCAAAGGTCGAGCGCGACCAGATCGTGCCGACCGACGCGCAGTATCAGCAGAAGGCGGACAACCTGCCGGAGATGACGAAGGTGCCGCAGTTCTATTCCACACTTGCGCCGGCAGGCACACCGACGCCTTCTGTCCCGCGCATGGGAGTGCACTGGATCGATGTGCGCTCGCCAGAGATCCAGGGATTGTTGGGCAAGCCGGAACTTGCGAAGCCTTTCACAACAACTTTCCTGTTCGGTTCGTGGAATGGGAAGTTCACCTTTGCCGAGCCCATGGTCACCAGGGCGTTCATCCTTGGGCGTCGTGCGGCGACCACGACGGCACAGCGTGACAGTGTGATCACGTTGCCTTCGGGACCGCAGGTGTTTGCGAACGGAGGGTATCCGGCGGCCTATCGGGTTGCCTGGGATGCGGTGAACAACGAATACCGCATTGCGCTCACGCAGCTTGGCCCGATCCACTGACAACCCTCCTGTATTTGAGGAACTCTCCCATGAAGCGCAATCTGGCGCGTGCGCCCTTCGCGGTTTCCCTCGTGGCCTTGATCATGGTCGGGTGCGGTAGTGGTGACGGTGCTACCGGCCCAACACCTGGCCCCAACCCGAACCCCTCACCGAACCCATCGCCTGCGGTGGTCGCGTCGGTCGCGATTACTCCGGATTCTTCGACGCTCATTACAGGTCGAACGAAGTCACTCAATGCGGTCTCCCGAGACTCCGCAGGCAACCCGTTGATGAATCGCTCTATCACCTGGACGTCCTCCACTCCGCAGACCGCAGTCGTGAACGGCAGCGGAGTCGTGACGGGCCTGACGCCGGGCCGCGCAGTGATTACCGCATCGGTTGAAGGGAAAAGCGCACAGGCCGTGATGCTCGTGCAGCCTGCTCCCGTCGCCAGTGTGGCCATTCTTCCGGACTCGGCTGTGCTTCGCCTCGGTGCGACGGCAACGCTGGTCGCGCAGGTCAAGGACGACCTTGGAGTTGTGCTGCAGGATCGCGCAGTGCGCTGGAGCAGCGGCGCGCCGCTTGTGGCGAGCATTGACTCCATTACTGGCGTCGTGCGGGGGCTCTCCGGCGGAACGGCGGTGGTAACCGCTACCAGCGAAGGGAAGAGTCAAACCGCCCACATCAGGGTGCAGGTGCCGGTGGCCTCGGTCAATGTCGTGCAGGCACTCGATACGCTCGAGGCCCACGACGCCGTCACCATGCAGGCGGTGCTTCGGGATTCGACTCAGCAGGTATTACACGATCGGGTGATTCGTTGGGTGAGTAGCAATCCGGCCATCGCCAGCATCGACAGCGTGAGCGGTGTGTTGACAGGGCGTGATCGAGGCACGGTCACCGTCACGGCGACCAGTGAGGGAAAACATGGCTCGGCAACGCGCGTCGTTGTGATCAAGTACCGCTCACTTGTGGCCGGGACGCAGCACAGCTGTGATATCGCGAGCGGGGGCATCGTCTGGTGCTGGGGGCAGAACGGCGAGGAGGGACGAATCGGACTTCCGCAACTTGGTGCGGATGTGGTGTCGAGTAGCCCAGTGCAGATTGCGGGTACGGGCCCCACGGGTTTCCGCGCACGCAAGCTGGCCAGTTTTGGTCGTCACACCTGCGCGCTCGATGTGAATGACAAGGCCTGGTGCTGGGGCGGCAACGCGTGGGGTGCGATGGGCACTTCGGGCATCTCCCAGTCGCATACACCAGTTGCGGTCGCCGGTGGACATCGGTTTCTCGAGATTGCTGTGGGATCCGAACACAGCTGCGCCCTCACCGCGGCCGGTGCGATGTACTGCTGGGGGCACAATGACTGGCGACAGTTCGCCATGGATGCTCCATCCATGAGCGAGGTACCGATCGCGGTCGCGCCAAACCTGCAATTTGTGTCGCTTTCCGTTGGTGCCACGTTCACCTGTGGTGTGACGACCACGGCGCAGGCCTATTGCTGGGGATACAGCGGCTGGGGGAATCTCGGTGATGCCAAGTCCATCTCGTATGGCAACACCTTCAGCGTAGCACCCTCTCTCGTGGCTGGCGCACGTTCATGGAAGCAGGTCGGCGCGGGGCAGATCCATGCCTGCGGGCTGACCACGGCGGGACAGGGGTTCTGCTGGGGCAATAACGGCGGCAAGCTCGGCAATGGTGGAACCGCTGAGTCCTCCAATCCGAGTCCATTGTCGGGGGCACCGGCGCTGGCGGTGATGGCGGTTGGTGCGAATCACAGTTGCGCACTGTCTCTGATCGCCGAAGTCTGGTGCTGGGGAATGAATGGCAACGGACAGGTAGGCCAGACCGCGTCGGTTTCGGTCATTCGCCCCACTAAGGTACTGGGGGTCACGGCTGCCGAGGTCGCAGCATCCGGCATCGGCACTGGCAGCGGCTCCCATAGTTGTGCCATCTCGACTGACCGGCTCACCGTGAAATGTTGGGGTCGAAACGACACCGGACAGCTCGGGAATGGAACGACGACGGGTAGCACGGCGGCGACGGTGACACCAGTGATCGTCATGGGGCAGAAGCCGCTTCCGTGACCCTTGCTGGCGGAATGCAGAGTCGTCGGCGAAATGAATGACCATGTCGGATAATGCAAGCAGCTTATGCCAATGTGTGCCGTCCCATGCCGCGATGACCTGGTGTGGGACGGCCGATTGATGCCCCTCGTCATGCGAAACCCGACACCGTGCGGGTGCGTTGGGTGTACTACTGGAACTCCCCGCTCCCATCTGCTTCGGAACACGCATGTCACTACTGGCCTCGCTACGAGTTATCACCATGGCTTCCGGTGTGTTGATTGCGCACACCGGAATGCGCCCGGCGGAATTCGGCCGCCTGCCGGCACACGCCGTTGGTTCCAGGGCTCCGGAACCGGCGATCGTGCAGATCGCGAGTCTGCGTGTGGCACGCTCGGTGCATAGCGCCACGGCCCTGTTGTCCGGTCACGTGCTTCTGGTGGGCGGAATGGCAGACGGGGGGGACAATGGCAGCCTGGCCAGCGCGGAACTGTTTGATCCCGGCACTCGTCGAGTAGAGACGCTTGCGCCGCTGGCGGAGCCTCGTTCCGGTCACACCGCGACGCGCCTGGCCGATGGCCGTGTGGTTGTGGCCGGCGGGTTCAACGGAGCCTATCTGGCGTCGTTGGAAATCTATGAGCCCGCCTCGAAGCGGTTCCGAGCGGCGGGCTCACTCACGGAGGCGCGCAGTGGACATACGGCGACGTTGCTTCCTGATGGTCGCATCCTCTTCGTCGGCGGAGTAGGGGTCGGATGGACCTTCCTGCGGAGTGCCGAGCTCTATGATCCACGTACCGGGCGCTCTGAGCGCGTGAGCCCCATGGCGGTCTCAAGGGAGGGGCACACCGCGACCTTGCTGGATGATGGGCGGGTGTTGGTGGTCGGTGGTCATTCGGGGCGCCAGCAGCACATGACCGTGTTCGCGAGCGCCGAACGCTTCGATCCGAGCCTGAATCGATTTGAATCCGTTGGAGGACTCGCGACGGCGCGTCACAAGCATGATGCGGTGAAGTTGCGGGATGGCCGCGTGCTGGTGATCGGCGGCGCCGACCGTACGGATCGTGTGTCGTATGCAACGACCGAGGTCTACCAGCCGGGCAAGGCTCTCTTCGCGCGAGGTCCTTCCATGGCGAACACGCGATTCAAGATTGCGGGCACCTCGGCGGTACTGCCGACCGGTGATGTGCTTGTCACCTCAGGGGCGTCGACTGCGGAGGTGTTGGATGTAGATCGCTGGTCCTTTCGAAAGGTCGCTGGCCGTTATCCTGCTGCGTACAATTTTGCAGCGGTTGCCCCTCTCCCCAATGGAGATGTCATTGTCACCGGTGGCTATGCCTTCGGTGGGCAGAATGGGTCTGGCGGGTTACACAACACCGCAGGTGTGTGGCGTATTGGATCGCGGTGAGTCGCAAGCGGACGCCGACGCAGTCTCAGCTGGGCGGCATGTCGCGGTGACGACTACCACATGCTGGATGCTCAGGTACGCTCACACTGCGGTGCGAGGTTCGGTCTCAGACTTGACATATCAATAAATGTTGATGATTATAGATCATGTCGCTTACCCGTGACCTGACCCGCTCAGCGATGTTGTTCCACGCGCTCTCCGATGAAACGCGGCTTGCCGTGCTGGACATGCTCCGGTCGGGTGAGCGTTGCGTGTGCGACCTGCAGGGCGCCCTGGATGCCGCGCAGTCGCGGCTGTCATTCCATTTGAAGGTGCTCCGCGATGCGGGGCTTGTGAGCGACCGGCGGGAGGGGCGCTGGTCCTACTATCGCCTCAACGTGGACACGCTTGAGGAAATGCACGACATCGTGAGGGCACTGGGCACGGAACCAACCGGAGCGCGGCGCAGCCTCAAGGTGTTCGGTCGCTGCTGCGATTGAGCGAGACCCGCGCTCCTCGATGGATAGGGTAATCTGGATTTCGAACCGTTGGCGTGCCGAACACATCAAGAAATATTGTTGTCTTTTCCAGCCGAGGAACTTGTATGACAAACCACAGCGGCATTGCGACCACGCCTACCTCTGACACCATCGCGGGTCCCTTGGCTCACACTACCGCGGGAAGCGCTGACGAAATCATCGATGTCACGACGCTCGTTCGTGAGAAGTATGGTGAAGCGGCTCGGCGGGTCCTCGAGGTCAACGAATCAGCCACCGCTGGCTGTTGTGGCCCCGTGAACTCCTGCTGTGGCGGCGCGGCGTTCAGTGGAACGGTTGATCCCATTACCACCAACCTCTACATCAACGGCGAGTCCGACGTGCTTCCGAGCGCGGCATTGCTGGCGTCGTTGGGCTGCGGCAATCCGACGGCCCTCGCGGAGCTCCGCGAGGGTGAGGTCGTGCTCGATCTGGGAAGCGGGGGCGGTATAGACGTATTGCTCTCGGCCCGCCGCGTGGGACCCACGGGAAAGGCCTACGGTCTCGACATGACCGATGACATGCTGACGCTGGCGCGACAAAATGCAGCTGAGGCGAGTGTCGCGAACGTCGAATTTCTGAAAGGCCAGATCGAAGCGATTCCACTTCCCGACCAGTCGGTTGATGTCATCATCTCCAACTGTGTCATCAATCTCTCGGGCGACAAGCCGCGGGTGCTTGCCGAAGCATTTCGGGTGCTCAAGCCAGGCGGCAGGTTCGCCGTGAGTGATGTGGTCGTGCGCGGCGAAGTGCCTCAGGTATTGCGGCGCTCAATGGAGCTCTGGGTGGGCTGTGTGGCTGGCGCACTGGAGGAGCAGGAGTTCAGGGCATTGCTTGCCGCCAATGGGTTCGTCGACATCGACATTGAGCCGACGCGAATCTACCGGAGCGACGACGCGCGCGCGTTTCTGCAGGAGAGTGGCCTCGAGATCGATGCGCATCTCGATGAGATCGACGGACGATTCATGGCCGCGTTCATACGGGCAACCAAGCCTAGCTCGCGCCCTGACACCACCTGCTGTGGCCCGACCTGCTGCGTCGAGTGACACGGCAGGTCAGCGGATGGTATCCACGGCGTTCGTCATGATCCCGGGCGCCCTGCCGGCGCAGGAGCCGTGAAACCGATCTTTCCACGGGCCAGGTCCAGCAGGGCGTTCGGCTCATACACAATGCCACCCTTCACCACCAGACGAACGGCACGCGTGTGTCGGATGTCGGTGAGCGGGTTACCACGGATCACGAAGAGATCTGCCAGCTTTCCGCGCTCGATGCTGCCGAGGAGATCGCCGGCACCGAGTGCACGGGCACCATTGATGGTACCAATCCGAAGCACGGCCGCCGGGGCGATGCCAGCAAGGGTGAGTGCATGCAGCTCGCGATGGGAGGAGAAGCCCGCCAGATACTCGCCGCGACTCGGATTGTCCGTGCCCATCGTCACGATACCACCAGCGTCGTGGAAGGCGCGCGTTGTCCGCAGCATCGCGAGATACAGCGAATCGAACAGAGGATAGGGCTTTCGTGGCGGCTGCTTCTTCACCCAGGCCTGAACTTCGGTGTGAAGAACTGCGACTCGTCGATCCAGAAATCAAACCCGGGCTTGTCATCGACTGTGCTGAAATAGACTGGCGCAGTGATGGTGGGGTCGAAGACAACACGATTCTGGATGAAAAGCCGCACGATGTCCTTGAATGCACGGGATGCGGTGTCCACATGAATCCAGGACGGGTAGGCTGTCTGGTCTCGCGAGAGGGCGTCGCCTCCGAGAATATGCTCGACGCGGTCGATGCCCATTTGAACGGCCTCGGTGGCATTCGTGGTATTGCGGAAGCCCGACTCCAGGTGCCCCGTGACCGGGAGCCCATGGAAATGGGCACGGTCGATGAGCGGCTTGAGATGCTGTGGGCTGATCCCTTTGGCCTTGAACCCACGCGCTCCCATCTCGGCCCAGTGGTCCACGTCCCGGTAAATATCCTCGACCGTTGCATTCTGATTCCAGCCAGGGCGCGCCGTCCCGAAATAAGGCCCCGAATTGAAGATGCGAGGACCCGGTTGAAGGCCTCGATCGATCCGTCGACGAGCTTCCATCATGCCTTCGGGATCGTACTCCCCCGCGGGGAAGGTGGTTGTGACGCCGTTGGCCAGAAAGATCAGAGGGTTGTAGCGGTATTCGTCCTGCCGAGTGCCATTGTCGCCGAGCGTCATGTTGTAGTGCGCATGAACGTCAATCAGACCCGGGAGCACATACTCATCCTCGGAGAGACGGATCACGCGGGCGTTCGTGGTGTCCTGATCGCGAAAGTTGCCGTCGGTGACGAGAAATTTTCCGCCTTTCACGAAGAGGCCGCGGTTGCGCTCCACGCTATCGGCGGTCGCGGTAAACAGCCATCCGCCGCGCACAATGAGTGCGGTGTCCTGCGCGTGGATCACCGTGGGCGATGCCAACACTGCTAACGCGAGAGCAACGCGCTTGGGATTGGTGCCCCATCGACGGCAGCATGCGGAAAAGCGTCGGGACAAAAAGGGCATCATCCGCATGGGGGCTCCGTGTGTTGTCGTGTGCTCACCGTTCTCGATGTGGACCAGTCTACCCCAGCGCCGCTCGCCAAACCGGAAATCGATGGCTGGCGACACTCAGTCAACCAAGCGATTCCGACGACGGCGAATGAACGCCGTGAGGCGACGCCAGGAGAGTGCCGCACCAGTGTAGACGAGCACAACGCCAGCAAGCGAGGCCAGTGTGGCGAGTACCTGGCCCGTCAGGCCGAACACCTCGCCGGTATGACCGAAGCGGTACCACGAGCGAATCTTGCGGCTGGTGCTCAACGAGTCGTAGTTGGTCGTGCGCAGCAGCTGGGTGCTCGCGGCGTCGAAGTAGTACTGATGCCGAAGATCTGGACGATAGGTGTTGCCCTCGGCGACGGCGATCTGCAGGGCACTGTCGGGGCGAGGGGGAATCGTGATGGTGATGGACTGCCACGCGGGCTTCGCGGAGGTCACCGTTTGCAGCATGGTCGAGAGGGGCAGGACACCGAAGGTCGGCGTCATGCGTGCCGAATCGGAAGCGCGTGGGCTTTCGCGCTGAGCAGACGCCGAATTGCCAGTGCTTCGTGCGGGCTCGCCGGATGGCGAGGGGTTCAGCGCCTTGATGGCGGCGGCACGCTCGGAGGGGCTCCCGAAGTACTTGTCGAGGTACTGCCCCGGCCACTGGTAGGAAATGAACATGGCGGTGGCCACGAGTAGGGCCAGGGGAATTGCTGTCCAGAGACCCAGGCTGTTGTGCCAGTTGAAGTCGCGCGCCTTGCCGGAGAGTCTCGGGTTGAACACGGTGGCCGTGCGGAAGGCCGCCGCCGAAAAGCGACGCGGTATCCAGATCACGAGTCCGGTAATCATGAGCAGGAGGAACGCGGCGTTGCATGCACCCGTAATGGCCCGGGCGAGCGGGCGCGATTCGCCGGTCACTCCAAGCCAGCGGTGCCAACTGCGCAACCACGACATGAATGCCGCTGTTTTGCCACCCGTCACCGGGGCGATGGCTTCTGCCGTGTAGGGGTTCAATAGAAGCGCAGCGCGCTCGCGATCGCGGAAACGGATCGTGACCGGATCGCCGGCCCCGGCCTTCAGTGCAACACTGGCGATGGGATCAGCAGCCGCGCCACTGCGGAGAAGAAGGGTGTCGATGTCAAGGCGTGCGGCATCCGGCGATGGGCGGACGGCTCTTGGCGCACCGTCGAACGCGGCGATCGTCTGGCGCTCGAAGCCGAGCAGTACGCCCGTGAGCGACATGATGAGGATGATGAGCCCCCCGACGAGGCCCATGCCCAGGTGTGTCCAGAAGAACACACTGCGCATTGTGGACAGCGTGCGTCTTCCCAGCGTCGGTGAAGTGGCCATGGCTAGAAACTAGATCGAATGTGTTGGAAGCGCCCGCTGCGACGGAGCCAGAACTGACGGCCGATCGGTGTGGGCGTGGCTTGGGGTGCGTCGGGCCGGCCAAGCGGAATAGAAATACCGACTGAATGAGTCGGAAATAATGTCAGAGACCTCAGGGGAGCGCAATCCCGATTGGGATGACGTCGCCGTGGGCCTTCATCCGAACACCCCGGGGTGCAGTCGCCTGCAGCCCGGGGTGCGCACCAATGCCTCGGGGCTGGTTATCCTTGGGCATGGTACCTCAAGCGCTCCCCGAACCCGCCACGTCACCGTTGACGTCAGATCGTGCGACCCCCGAGGGGGAGTTCCTCGAAGCGCTCCACGCGGCGACGGCGCTGCTCGAACGCGTCGTTGCCGACAGGACGCTCCTGATGGGTCTGAGTCGCGACCAGCGTCAGCGTTTCGATAGTGCCGTCGCAGCCGTGTTCTACCCCGATGCGAAGACGCGCCGGGCCATGGTCAAGGCGACCAGAAGGGAGCGCAAGGCCGCGGCGGCCCAGCGCGATGAGGCGCTGCTCCACGAGACCGGTATTCGCGCACTGCGTCGGCGGCCGGTGTTCACGACACCCAACGTGTATCTGCTGGGTGATGCCGCCGCCGGACAGTCGTCGCTGTCTGATACTTCGGTGGATCGAGAGGAGATTACTCCCTCGGCAATGGTGGAAGATTCGCCGTCGCCCGGCACCACTGCGCCCGAAGGGACCGAATCGACAGTGGTTGTGGGGGAGGCGGTCGTGCCCCAGCACTGCTACATCTGCAAGACCAAGTTCGCAACGATTCATCACTTCTACGATCAGATGTGTACCGCGTGCGCGGACTTCAATCTCCGGAAGCGCACGGAACTGGTCGACCTGAGCGGCCGCACCGCTCTCCTGACTGGCGGTCGGGTCAAGATTGGATATCAGGCGGGGCTCAAGCTGCTGCGCTGTGGCGCGCGCGTGTTGGTTACCACCCGCTTCCCGCGAAATTCAGCCATGCGCTATGCGGCCGAGCCCGACTTCGCAGATTGGCGGGATCGCCTGGAGATCTTTGGTCTCGACCTCCGCCACTCGCCCAGTGTTGAGAGTTTCTGTCAACACCTGCTGCAATCGGAATCCCGCCTGGACTTCATTGTCAACAACGCCTGTCAGACGGTCCGACGTCCTCCGGCATTCTATGCACATATGATGGAGGGTGAGCGCAGCGCACTCGGCACGTTGACCTCGCCAGCGCGCGCATTGCTGGGGCGACACGAGGCGCTTCAGGATGATCGTGTGGGCCTCACGCACGCTGCGGCACTCTCCCAGGTGGCGCTCCTTCCCGAGGATGCGGAAGTCGGTGCGCATCTCTTTCCGGTTGGACGGTTTGACCAGGACCTGCAGCAGGTGGATCTGCGAGAGCGCAACTCGTGGCGGCTGCTGCTCGATGAGGTCTCCAGTGTGGAGTTGCTGGAGGTGCAACTGGTGAACGCCATCGCTCCCTTCCTGATCAATGCGCGTCTCAAGCCGTTGATGCTGCGCACGGATAATCGGGACAAGCACATCGTGAATGTGTCCGCCATGGAAGGGCAGTTCTATCGCAACAACAAGACCACGCGCCACCCGCACACGAACATGGCCAAGGCGGCGCTAAACATGATGACGCGTACCTCGGCGGCCGATTATCAGCAAGATGGCATTCACATGAACAGCGTGGATACCGGATGGGTGACGGACGAAGACGTTGCGGTACTCGCGGCACGCAAAGTCGAACAGCATCGCTTCCATCCGCCACTCGATATCGTCGATGGAGCGGCGCGGATTGTTGACCCCATCATCACGGGCGTCGCGACGGGAGTACACGCCTGGGGACAGTTCCTCAAGGACTACGTGCCAACGGACTGGTAGCGAGCGTCGGGGCGACTTCCGGCTACATGGTGTCGGTGGGAATCGCAGTAGCGCACCAGCATGGCCCTCCGGCTCCGTGCGCGGTACGTTCTCCTGCTGGTTCCCATCAACAACGCAACGGCGGAGTCCATCATGACAGCTCGGCGCACGCGCAGGGAGTTTATGGGTCTCACGGTCGCAGGGGCAGCCGGTGCATTGATGCCCTCATGGCTGCAGGCGTCGGGCGGTGGGCCCGCGGGCTCTGCAGCAGCGCCAGACCTCGTCGTGTGGAACGCCCGGGTCTACACCATGGACGCAGCCCTGCCGCGTGCTGAGGCCTTCGCCGTCAACAACGGGCGCTTCGAAGCGGTCGGAACCTCGTCGGCCATGAAAGCGCTGGCCGGACTCGGAACGCAGGTGATTGACGCCAAGGGCATGACAGTGGTTCCAGGGTTCATCGACACCCACAATCACGCTGGTGGGACGACGCTGCTCTACGAGGTGCTGGTGGGGAATCCCTTCGAGGTCGAGTTCGTCACCATTCAGAGCATCATCGACAAGCTGCGCGCGCGTGCCCAACAGACGCCGGCCGGGACATGGGTGTCGGGCTACTTCCACGATGACACCAAGCTCAGGGATAAACGACAGCTCACACGCCAGGACCTCGACCGGGTGAGCACGGAGCATCCCGTGGTTGTACGTCATCGGGGCGGTCACTCGGCATTCTACAATAGCCGGGCCTTCGCCCTGGCCAAGGTCACCCGGGACACGCCGGCGCCGCCAGGCGGCACCTTCGACAAGGATGCAAACGGCGAGCTCTCAGGCCGGGTGACCGACCGGGCAATGGGCATGATGAACGGCGGAACGCGCCCACAGTATTCTGTCGCCGAGCGTGAGCAGCGCGAGCGGGAAGGTGTCGCGCATATCTCGAAGGAGTTCGCGCGCTATGGCCTCACGACCGTGCATCACGAAGGTGGGAGCCTGGCAGCGATGCAGGATGTGCGGGCCCGAGGAGAACTCAGGCACCGCATCAACTACGAAGTGAGCGGGGCACTGCTCGACAGCATGATTGCGAACGGGATCAGAAGCGGCTTCGGCGACGACTGGATTCGTTTTGGCGCAACCTCGGAGCACACGGTGGATGGATCGTTCTCCGAACGCACCATGGCCATGAGCGTGCCGTTCCCGGGGACAGACTACAAGGGCAATGTGACGGAGACACAGGCGACGCTGGATGCCTGGGTGGAACGGGTGCACCGTGCCGGAATTCAGGTGAACTGCCATGCCAACGGGGATGTGGCAATTGACATGTATCTCACCGCCTGTGAGCGAGCGCAGCACAAATACCCTCGCGCTGATGCACGGCCCAAGATCACGCATTGCACTCTGATCACCGACGACATCGTGCGGCGTATGAAAACACTCGACGCCGTGCCGGCGATGTTCACCACATACGCGTACTACAACAGCGACAAGTTTCCCTTCTACGGTGAAGCACTGATGCAACGCAGTATGGCCTATCGCACGCTACTCGATGCCGGTATCCATGCGGCAGCCGGATCGGATTTCAGCCCAGGCCCCTTTGCACCGCTCATGGGCATTCAGGGCATGGTCACGCGCACTGGATGGGACGGCAGCTCATGGGGACTGAACCAGAGAATCAGCGTGAGTGAGGCCATTCGGGTGAATACGTTGAATGGTGCGTACGCCGCCCACGAAGAGGGTATCAAGGGGTCGATCGCAGTCGGCAAGCTGGCGGATTTCGTAGTGCTGGCCGAAGACCCGCATGCGGTGAAACCGGAAACGATCAAGGATATTGCAATCGTACGTACTGTCGTGGGTGGGATTACCGTGCATGGGGCTGATTAAGGCGAGGAGCGAAGTCGTCAAAATACGAAGAGGGGTCGCATACCGAAGTGTGCGGCCCCTCCTTCCCATGATGCGGTGATGTTGCCTGGATCAGCGCTGGCTCACGCTGCGCGGCGCCGGCGGCGTGATACCACACCCACTGCGCCCAGTCCTGCTGCCAGCAGGCCAAGCGTACCGGGCTCGGGGACGGTCGAAGTGCGTGTCGCAAAGCCACCCGAGTTGCCGTAGTCTGCATTGACCTGCCAGTCGCAAGGGGAACCGTAGTATGCCTCGCCGTGCACACCGCAGGTGTACCAGTTGCCATAGGTGTCCAATTCGAACCGTAGTCCATCACCGAAACTGAGGAACAACTCCTGACTCCCGCCATTCGTCAGCGCGCCGGAGATCGGGTCTACCAAGTCGGGATAATGGTGAACCCAGGGCTGGTCTTCTTCATAGCTCACGGCGTACGGGTCCATAAGGTTCGAACCACCGTAGGTGAACTTCACGAAATTCGAAGCGGTCAACGCGCTTCCCTCAATGTAGTCCTGCAGCGTCAGGACACCGCTCACCGCATAGGTTTGGGTGTTGGCCGCCATGGCGCAATCAACGCAGTTCCCGTTGAAGAACCAGGTAGAGTACTGCTGAGCTCGCGCCGTACTTCCGACACTGAGTAAGAGGAATGTACCCAGCAGGGTGCACCGGGCTTTCA